>NZ_JAGRRB010000009.1:0-273354 GCF_018223925.1 Klebsiella sp. 10 | reverse complement strand
CAATTTCAGCATTTAACTCAGATGCTGAACGTGAAGGATAACGTTGCGTCAGCAACGGCCCGAAGGGCGAGGCAAAGCCGAGTCATCCTGCACGACCTACCAATTTCTGAATTGGTGTCGAGTGAAATTATTCAGGTAGTACCAGAGCGGGTCGTTAGCTCAGTTGGTAGAGCAGTTGACTTTTAATCAATTGGTCGCAGGTTCGAATCCTGCACGACCCACCAATTTCAGCATTTAACTCAGATGCTGAACGTGAAGGATAACGTTGCGTCAGCAACGGCCCGAAGGGCGAGGCGAAGCCGAGTCATCCTGCACGACCCACCATCCTGAATGATGGCAGCAGTAAAATCCCGCAAGGGGTCGTTAGCTCAGTTGGTAGAGCAGTTGACTTTTAATCAATTGGTCGCAGGTTCGAATCCTGCACGACCCACCAATGTAAAAAGGCGCCCTAAAGGCGCCTTTTTGCTATCTGCATTTTCCCTGCCACTCATCAATGTTAATAATTTCTTAATTCATCATTTTCCCACGGTCACGCTGCGCTTACCGTGCCTGCACAGGGTACGAACCGGTCGTTCGGGCAGATGCGCAGCACCGTCCCCGGGAAAAGGGTCTGATGTACAAAATTCATCACGACTTTTAGCTCGTAATCGGCTATCTTGTTTAGCATATAAAACACCATGACCGTGTTAAGCCGCCGAAAGGCCATACTGACGGTTGTAGAGTTAAGCCAGTAAAACGAGATTGCATGATGAGCGTAATGTTTGATCCTGAAACGGCGATTTATCCTTTCCCTGCTAAACCGCAGCCGCTGACCGTCGACGAAAAGCAGTTTTACCGCGAAAAAATCAAGCGCCTGCTGCGCGAGCGCGATGCCGTGATGGTGGCGCATTACTACACCGATCCTGAAATTCAACAGCTGGCGGAAGAGACCGGCGGCTGTATCGCCGACTCGCTGGAGATGGCGCGCTTTGGCGCCCGCCATTCGGCCTCCACGCTGCTGGTCGCCGGGGTGCGTTTTATGGGGGAAACCGCCAAAATTCTCAGCCCGGAAAAGACCATTTTGATGCCGACCCTGAACGCCGAGTGTTCATTGGATCTGGGCTGTCCGATTGAGGAATTCAACGCCTTTTGCGACGCCCATCCTGACCGCACCGTCGTGGTCTATGCCAATACGTCCGCCGCGGTGAAGGCCCGCGCCGACTGGGTGGTGACCTCCAGCATCGCCGTGGAACTCATTGACCATCTGGATAGTCTTGGTCAAAAGATCCTCTGGGCGCCGGACCGCCACCTTGGGCGTTACGTTCAGCGTCAGACCGGCGCAGACGTGCTGTGCTGGCAGGGGGCGTGCATCGTGCACGACGAGTTTAAAACCCAGGCGTTGATGCGGATGAAGGCTCTGCATCCCGAAGCCGCCGTGCTGGTCCATCCCGAGTCGCCGCAGGCGATCGTTGAGATGGCCGATGCCGTAGGCTCCACCAGCCAGCTGATTGCGGCGGCGAAAAGCCTGCCCCAGCGCCAGCTGATCGTGGCCACCGATCGCGGTATTTTCTATAAAATGCAGCAGGCGGTGCCGGAGAAAACGCTGCTGGAAGCGCCCACCGCCGGCGAAGGAGCGACCTGTCGCAGCTGCGCGCATTGTCCGTGGATGGCGATGAATGGCCTGAAAGCCATTGCCGAGGGTCTCGAGCAGGGCGGCGCTGCACATGAAATCCATGTCGACGAAGCGCTGCGAACCGGCGCATTAATTCCCCTTAACCGGATGCTGGATTTTGCGGCTACACTACGGGGATAACCTATTGTCGCGTCGCCAGACGCTGAGGGGAGGAAATGGATTTTTTTAGCACGCAGAATATTTTAGTACATATACCCATCGGCGCTGGGGGGTACGATCTCTCCTGGATAGAGGCCGTGGGGACGATTGCCGGGCTGTTGTGTATCTGGCTGGCGAGCCTGGAGAAGATCAGTAACTATGCTTTCGGGCTGGTCAACGTCACGCTGTTCGCCATCATCTTCTTTCAGATCCAGCTGTACGCCAGCCTGCTGCTGCAGCTGTTCTTTTTTGCCGCTAACGTTTACGGCTGGTATGCATGGTCGCGACAAAGCAGCAACCATGAGGCTGAGCTGCAGATCCGCTGGCTGCCGCGCAGCAAAGCGCTGGGCTGGCTGGCGGCCTGCGTGGTAGCGATCGGCTTGCTGACCCTGTTTATCAACCCGTTCTTTGCTTTCCTGACGCGGATCGCGGTCAGCCTGATGCAAGCGCTCGGTTTGCAGGTCACTATGCCGGAACTGCAGCCGGATGCTTTCCCGTTCTGGGACTCCTGTATGACGGTGCTGTCGGTGGTGGCGATGATCTTAATGACCCGCAAGTATGTTGAAAACTGGCTGCTGTGGGTGATCGTCAACGTGATAAGCGTGGTGATTTTTGCCCGTCAGGGCGTCTATGCCATGTCGCTGGAATACCTCTTGCTGACGTTCATTGCGTTGAACGGCAGCCGGATGTGGATAAACAGCGCGCGTGAGCGAGGTTCTCACGCGTTTTCTGGCTAATGGTGGTGGTGATGATCGTGCCCGGCGTGCATCGTGTTGAGATGGCACTCCGGGCCGCTGCAGGGCTGGTACTCCATCTGCACCGTGGCATGCGCAATTTCATATTTATGTTCCAGGAAATGCAGGATGCGGTTGAGTAACGCGTCATGATCGTGCGGTGGAACGACCTGTACATGGAGCGTCATCACCGGTTTTTCCCCCACCAGCCAGACGTGGACGTGGTGAACATCGCGTACCTCCGGGATAGAGCGACGGATATCCCGCTGCAGGGCCGCCACATCCAGCGAACGCGGCGCGCCTTCCAGCAATTCATTCAGACTCTCTTTCAGTAATCGCCAGGCACTACGTAATACCAGGCAGGAAACCAGCACGGAAAGAATCGGGTCGACAGGCGTCCAGCCGGTGGTGAGGATCACCACGGCCGCCACGATCGCGCCGACCGAGCCCAGCAGGTCGCCAAGCACGTGTAGCGCTGCGGCGCGTACGTTAAGATTCCGCTCCTCGCTACCCCGATGTAGGATCCAAAACGCCAGCACGTTGGCCAGCAGACCGGCGACTGCAATGACCATCATCGTCACGCCGGCTACCGGCTGCGGATGCTGGAAGCGCTGAATCGCCTCCCAGACAATCAGCATGGTGATCACCACCAGAGCAATAGCATTGAGAAACGCCGCCAGGGTGGTTAAACGCAACCAGCCAAAGGTATGGCGGGCATTTGGTGGGCGGCTGGCGAAGCGAACCGCCAGCAGCGCAAACAGCAGAGCGGCGGAGTCGGTGAGCATATGGCCGGCATCCGCCAGCAGGGCCAGCGAGCCGGAGATCGCGCCGCCGACGGCTTCAATCAGCATAAAGCCGGCGGTGACGATAAACGCCCATAGCAGCCGGCGGGCGTTGCTGTTATCCGGAGCCTGGACAGAGGAGTGCGAATGCGAGTGCGCCATAGTGTCGTCCCTTAATAGTTATCATTATTACGCTATGACATCATAAACAGAGAGCGATAAAAAACGAAGAAAAGGCGAGACCGGCTCGCCTTTTCTTCGATCTGCCCACCTCATGTGTTACTGGGTGGTGCCATCGGTTTTGCTGTTGTCTTGGGTCGTATTGCCGCCGTTGTCCAGTTTTTTACCGGTGTCCGGACAGCGGCCGTCTTTACACATCGAGTTTTTATGTACCTCATCGCTCGACATATTATCCTGGGTCATCGTCGAGCCCGTGCTGCCCCCAGAGCCAGAGTTGATCTGACTATTGTCCACGTTGTTCGGCGCCACGTTCTCACGGGCATCCGGCGCCACCTGACCGGCATCCGCGGAAGAGTTGGCCTGGCCATTATTGGACTGGGCGCCGGTGTCTGCCGCCAGGGCCGCGCCGCTGGCAAGACCTAAGGTGGCGGTGAGCAAAAGGGTCGTCAGTTTTTTCATATTCATCGGATACTCCTGTTAAGCCGGGAAGGGGAAATGCGCTTCCCGCGGTGAGTGTGCCAGGGATCTGACTCGCTATGGTTTAAGACTCCGCAGACGATCGCAGTGTCACTATATAATCCTGAAACGTAAGACTTAATTAGCTTTAACAGTTAAATATTGTAGTTCATGAGCCTGGCTTCGCTACTTTATGGCGTATTTTTGCCTATTTCCAGGATTATTCCATCACTACTGTAAAATCACGTTTACACTATTTCAGCGAAGAGATAGATTGGAGGGATTGCATTTCATTGAATAAGTATGGCAACGCTGGAAAGAAGATGAATTATCAGAACGACGATTTACGCATTAAAGAGATCAACGAATTATTACCTCCCGTTGCGCTCCTGGAAAAATTCCCTGCTACCGAAAATGCTGCAAACACCGTTGCACATGCTCGCAAAGCGATCCATCAGATCCTCAAAGGCGACGATGACCGTCTGCTGGTGGTGATTGGGCCTTGTTCTATTCACGATCCGGCAGCGGCGAAAGAGTATGCCGCCCGCCTGCTGACCCTGCGCGAGGCGCTGAAGGGCGAGCTCGAGATCGTCATGCGGGTCTATTTTGAAAAACCGCGCACCACCGTCGGCTGGAAAGGGCTCATCAACGATCCCCATATGGATAACAGCTTCCGCATCAACGACGGGTTGCGCATCGCGCGCAAACTGCTGCTGGACATTAACGACAGCGGCCTGCCGGCGGCGGGGGAATTCCTCGATATGATCACCCCGCAGTATGTCGCCGATCTGATGAGCTGGGGCGCCATTGGCGCGCGAACCACCGAATCCCAGGTGCACCGTGAGCTCGCCT
The DNA here is from genome assembly GCF_018223925.1 of Klebsiella sp. 10. Classification (NCBI taxonomy): domain Bacteria; kingdom Pseudomonadati; phylum Pseudomonadota; class Gammaproteobacteria; order Enterobacterales; family Enterobacteriaceae; genus Klebsiella; species Klebsiella sp. 10. Next base: position 268,540 of record NZ_JAGRRB010000009.1, on the reverse strand, counting down.
CCGGACTCTCCTGCCCGGTGGGCTTTAAAAACGGTACCGATGGCACCATCAAGGTGGCTATCGATGCGATTAACGCCGCCGGCGCGCCGCACTGTTTCCTGTCGGTCACCAAGTGGGGCCACTCCGCCATCGTGAATACCAGCGGTAACGGCGACTGCCATATTATTTTGCGCGGCGGCAAAGAGCCTAACTACAGCGCGAAGCACGTGGCGGAGGTGAAAATCGGTCTGGCGAAAGCGGGTCTTCCGGCCCAGGTGATGATCGACTTCAGCCATGCCAACTCCAGCAAGCAGTTCAAGAAGCAGATGGAAGTGGGCGCCGACGTATGCCAGCAGATCGCCGGCGGCGAGCGCGCCATTATGGGCGTGATGATTGAAAGCCATCTGGTGGAAGGCAACCAGAGCCTCGAGAGCGGTGAACCGCTGACCTACGGCAAGAGCGTCACCGACGCCTGCATCGGCTGGGAGGATACCGAAACGATCCTGCGTCAGCTGGCGGAAGCGGTGAAAACCCGCCGCGGCTAAGCTACTCCGCGCTAGCGCAGGTCATAAAAAAAGCGTGGAGATTTCCACGCTTTTTTGTTCTCACCAGGAGAAATTACTTCGCTTTACCCTGGTTGGCGACGGCAGCAGCTTTCGCCGCGATCTCTTCCGCATTGCCCAGATAGTAATGTTTGATCGGCTTGAAGTTTTCATCGAACTCATATACCAGCGGTACGCCGGTCGGGATGTTCAGTTCGAGGATCTCGTCTTCGCCCATGTTGTCGAGGTATTTCACCAGCGCGCGCAGGGAGTTACCGTGAGCGGCGATGATCACGCGCTCACCGCTTTTCAGGCGCGGCAGAATGGTTTCGTTCCAGTAAGGCACGACGCGGTCGATAGTCAGCGCCAGGCTTTCAGTGGTCGGCAGTTCGGCGTCGGTCAGTTTTGCATAGCGCGGATCGTGGCCCGGGTAGCGCTCGTCGTCTTTGGTCAGCTCCGGCGGAGTGACAGCGAAGCCGCGACGCCACTGTTTAACCTGCTCGTCACCATATTTCTCAGCGGTTTCCGCTTTGTTCAGGCCCTGCAGCGCGCCGTAATGACGCTCGTTCAGCTTCCAGGATTTCTCAACCGGCAGCCAGGCCTGATCCAGTTCGTCCAGCACGTTCCACAGGGTGTGGATGGCACGTTTCAGCACGGAGGTATAAGCAAAATCAAAGCTGAAGCCTTCAGCCTTCAGCAGTTTACCCGCTGCTTTCGCTTCGCTAACGCCTTTCTCGGACAGATCCACGTCGTACCAACCGGTGAAGCGGTTTTCGTTGTTCCACTGGCTTTCGCCATGACGAACCAGTACCAGCTTAGTTACAGCCATTCTCTCACTCCTCTCTACACGCCATCCCTCGCGCCGCGAACGGTGCGCTGAATGTGATGGTGTATGTGTTATTGATTGATAACTATTCTCATTATATTGCCGTGATTTGGCGCACGGCAATGCTTATCCCTAACCATAGCGAAAATAGTGGCGCAGTGTAAGGTGCTTGTAATACACAGGTTATTTTTTTGTCCTTTGGTGACGGAAAATAGAGCAGGTTGCTGAAAAAAGAGGCGGCAGAGAGGAGGGCGGGGACGAAAAGCAGCGCCCCCTGATGGAGGGCGCTGGCGATTATCGGGCGATAAACTGATATTCCGTCAGGCTGACATACTCCTGGCCCGGACGTAATACACAGTCCGGCTGCGGCCATTGCGGATGGTTCGGCGAATCCGGCAGGAATTCGCTCTCCAGCGCCAGTCCCTGCCAGTCGGCGTAGGGCTCCGTCGTCTGCGACGGGGTGCCGCCGAGATAGTTGCCGGAGTAAAACTGCAGCGCCGGAGCGGAGGTATAGACCGTCATCTGCAGCTTGCCATCCTGCGACCAGACCTGTGCCGCAGGCTGGCTGGCGTCGCCTTTGGCATCCAGCAGGAAGGCATGATCGTATCCCTTCACCTTTTGCTGATCGGCATCCGCGAGGAAGTCGGCGGCGATGGTTTTCGGCTGGCGGAAATCAAAGCTGGTGTTAGCAACATCTTTCAGTTCGCCATCCGGGATACCGTCGCTTTCCACCGGCAGATACCTCTGGGCGAGGATCTGGAGCTGATGCTGGCGCACATCGCTCTGCTCACCGTCGAGGTTGAAATAGACGTGATTGGTCATATTCACCGGGCAGGGTTGGTCCACGGTGGCGCGATAGGTAATCGCGATGCGGTTATCGTCGGTCAGACGATAGTGCGCGGTGGCCTGCAGGGTGCCCGGAAAGCCTTGATCGCCATCGGGCGAGGTCAGGGCGAACAGCACTTCCTGCTCGTCGGCGCGGACAATGCGCCAGCGGCGCTTATCAAATCCTTCCGGGCCGCCGTGGAGCTGGTGGCCCGCGTCGTTTGACGGCGTGACGTTGACGACCTGGCCGTCAAGCGGGAAGCGGCTGTGGCCGATACGGTTGGCGTAGCGGCCTACCGAGGCGCCAAGAAATGCGGCCTGGCGAGCATAGTCTTCCAGCTTTGCGCAGCCCAGCAGCGGTCGGCGCAGGCTGCCATCGGCCAACGGCACCTCGGCGCTGAGCAGCGTCGCGCCCCAGTCCGCCACGGTGACGGTCATCCCCGACTTATTGCGCAGGGTCACCTGCTGCCATGGCTGACCGTCCGGGGCCAGCGCGGTGGTTTGCGTTAGCATTGCCCGGCCCCCTGTGACGGTTTGCAGACATAGAATGTCTCTTTAATACCGGTTTTCGCTTCATACTCGTTGGCAACGGCCTGCTGAACGGTATCGACCAGATCTTCCGGGATTAACGCTACCACGCAGCCGCCAAAGCCGCCGCCGGTCATGCGCACGCCGCCCTTATCGCCGATCGCGGCCTTAACGATCTCCACCAGGGTGTCGATCTGCGGGACGGTGATCTCGAAATCATCACGCATCGAGGCGTGGGACTCTGCCATCAGCTCACCCATCCGCTTCAGGTCGCCTTTTTCGAGGGCGCTGGCGGCTTCCACAGTGCGGGCATTCTCCGTCAGCACGTGGCGTACGCGCTTCGCGACGACCGGATCCAGCTCATGGGCGACGGCGTTAAATTGCTCAAGGGTGACATCGCGCAGGGCGGGCTGCTGGAAGAAGCGCGCGCCGGTTTCGCACTGTTCACGACGGGTGTTGTACTCGCTGCCGACGAGGGTACGCTTAAAGTTGCTGTTGATGATCACCACCGCCACGCCTTTCGGCATCGAGACGGCTTTGGTGCCCAGCGAACGGCAGTCGATCAGCAGCGCGTGGTCTTTTTTGCCCAGCGCTGAAATCAGCTGATCCATGATGCCGCAGTTGCAGCCGACGAACTGGTTTTCCGCCTCCTGGCCGTTGAGGGCGATTTGCGCGCCATCCAGCGGCAGATGATACAGCTGTTGGAACACGGTGCCGACGGCGACTTCCAGCGAGGCTGAGGAGCTTAACCCCGCACCCTGCGGTACATTGCCGCTGATCACCAGATCCGCGCCGCCAAAGTGGCTGTTCCGCTGCTGCAGATGCTTTACCACGCCGCGGACATAGTTCGACCACTGCTGGGTGTCGTGGCTGATAATCGGCGCGTCGAGAGAGAACTCATCGGTCTGATTGTCGTAATCGGCGGCAATCACCCGCACGGTACGATCGTCGCGCGGCGCACAGCTGATCACCGTCTGGTAGTCGATAGCGCAGGGCAGCACAAAACCGTCGTTGTAATCGGTATGCTCGCCGATCAGGTTGACGCGGCCTGGCGCTTGAATGACATTGCTGGCCGGGTAGCCGAAGGCGTCAGCGAACAGGGTTTGGGTTTTCTCTTTCAGACTCATCATTACACTCCGGATTCACGAAAATGGACGTCGCTGACGGCGCGCAGTCGTTCGGCAGCTTGCTCGGCGGTCAGATCGCGCTGAGTTTCGGCCAGCATCTCATAACCAACCATAAACTTGCGGACCGTCGCGGAGCGCAGCAGCGGCGGATAAAAGTGGGCATGAAGCTGCCAGTGGTTATGGTCTTCGTCGTTAAACGGCGCGCCGTGCCAGCCCATGGAGTAGGGGAATGAGCACTGGAACAGGTTGTCGTAACGGCTGGTCAGCTTTTTCAACGCCAGTGCCAGATCGCTGCGCTGGGCGTCGGTGAGATCGGTAATGCGCTGCACGTGCGCTTTCGGCAACAGCAGCGTTTCGAACGGCCAGGCGGCCCAGTAGGGCACCACCGCCAGCCAGTGCTCGGTGTCCACCACCGTGCGGCTGCCGTCGGCCAGTTCGCGCTGCACATAGTCCAGCAGCATCGGCTGGCCCTGTGCGGCGTAATACTCTTTCTGCAGACGGTCTTCCCGTTCCGCTTCATTGGGCAGGAAACTGTTGGCCCACACCTGACCATGCGGGTGAGGGTTGGAGCAGCCCATCGCTGCCCCTTTGTTTTCAAAAACCTGCACCCACGGGTAGCTTTTCCCGAGGTCCGCGGTCTGTTCCTGCCACGTTTTAACCACGTCTTCCAGCGCTTCAAGGCTCAGTTCCGGCAGCGTTTTGCTGTGGTCTGGCGAGAAGCAGATCACCCGACTGGTGCCGCGGGCGCTCTGGCAGCGCATCAGCGGATCGTCACTCTCCGGTGCGTCCGGGGTGTCGGTCATCAGGGCCGCAAAGTCGTTGGTAAATACGTAGGTACCGGTGTAATTCGGGTTGGTGTCGCCGGTCACCCGGGTGTTGCCCGGGCACAGGAAACAGTCCGGATCGTGGGCCGGCAAGGTCTGTTTTGCCGGCGTTTCCTGCGCCCCCTGCCAGGGGCGCTTGGCGCGATGCGGAGAAACCAGAATCCACTGTCCGGTTAACGGGTTATAACGACGATGTGGATGGTCAACGGGGTTAAATACGCTCATGAAGGTTCCTTAGTCTGGATAACCCTGCGGATGACGGGACTGCCAGTGCCAGGTGTCCTGCGCCATTTCGTCCAGGTTGCGCGTTACGCGCCAGTTCAGCTCGCGGTCGGCCTTGGCAGCATCCGCCCAGTAGGCCGGGAGGTCGCCATCGCGGCGCGGCGCGAAATGGTAGTTAATGGGTTTGCCGCAGGCCTTGCTGAAAGCATTGACTACGTCGAGCACGCTGCTGCCGACGCCGGCGCCAAGGTTGTAGATATGCACCCCGGCTTTGTCAGCCAGTTTTTCCATGGCCGCGACGTGGCCATCGGCGAGGTCCATCACATGGATGTAATCGCGCACGCCGGTACCATCTTCGGTCGGATAGTCGTTACCAAAAATGGCCAGCGATTCGCGACGGCCAACGGCGACCTGGGCGATGTAGGGCATCAGGTTGTTCGGGATCCCCTGCGGGTCTTCCCCCATGTCGCCCGACGGGTGGGCGCCGACCGGGTTGAAGTAGCGCAGCAGGGCAATGCTCCACTCCGGCTGGGCTTTCTGCAGGTCGGTCAGGATCTGCTCTACCATCAGCTTGCTTTTGCCGTAAGGGCTTTGCGGGGTGCCGGTCGGGAAGCTTTCGACATACGGGATTTTCGGCTGATCGCCGTAGACGGTAGCGGAGGAGCTAAAGATAAAGTTCTTCACGCCAGCGGCGCGCATGGCAGAGACTAATTTCAGTGTGCCGGTGACGTTATTGTCGTAATATTCCAGCGGCTTGGCGACGGACTCCCCGACGGCTTTCAGCCCGGCGAAGTGGATCACTGCCTCAATGGCGTGATCGTGGAGGATCTCCGTCATCAGCGCTTCGTTACGAATATCGCCTTCAATAAAGGTGGCTTCTTTGCCGCCGAGACGTTCAATCACCGGCAGTACGCTGCGCTTGCTGTTGCAGAGATTGTCGAGGATCACCACCTCGTGTCCCTGCTGCAGCAGTTGAACGCAGGTATGACTTCCAATGTAACCGCTACCACCTGTAACCAGAACTTTCATGATTCGCTCCATTCGGCTTATCGTTTGTGAGGAAGATAGCATATCAAAGAAGTGAAAAGTGTGACATAGGGCAAGTTAGTGGGATCGTTTACACTTGGGGTGTAAATAACGTAAATTTTATATTTTTAATTTTAATTCAATGTATTAGGTTTGTTTGGCGCTATTTTTCTGAAAAATACCAGGGATCTTTCGATCCCCGGCAGGGGGCGTCAGGCCACAGGGCCGAGCTGATAAGTGTAACCGTCTCCACTGGGAACGAACGCCAGGCGATGGGTAATACAGTCCGGGGCATCTTCTGCATGGTGCGAGACAAACAGCAGCTGTGTGGCCCCTTCGCCAATCAACACGTCGACAAAGCGGCGCACCAGCTGGCGGTTGAGGGGGTCCAGCCCCTGCAGCGGTTCATCGAGGATCAGCAGGGTTGGATGCTTCACCAGCGCGCGGACGATAAGCGCCAGCCGCTGCTGGCCCCACGACAGACTGTGAAACGGCGCGTCGGCGGTGCGCTTATCGATGCCGAGAATATCCAGCCATTGCTGCACCAGCTTATGCTGCTTGTCGGAGACCGCCTGATAAATGCCGATCGAGTCAAAATAGCCCGACAGGATGACGTTGCGGACGTTGGTGCTGACCCGGTAGTCCAGATGCAGGCTGCTGCTGACGTAGCCGATATGCTTTTTAATATCCCAGATGGTCTCACCGCTGCCGCGCCGGCGGCCAAAGAGCGTGAGATCGTTGCTGTAGCCCTGCGGATGATCCCCGGTGACCAGGCTCAGCAGCGTAGATTTACCGGCGCCGTTGGGACCGACGATCTGCCAGTGTTCGCCTGGATTCACGGTCCATGAGAGGTGATTGATGACCGGGCGATCGTTATAGGAGACCACGCCGTCGTTGAGCACGATACGCGGCGCCGAGTCTGCCAGCGCATGACGGGCCGGTGGGACATCCGGCTCCGGCAGGGTGATGCCGTCCAGTTTTTCACTGTGCGCCAGCTGGGCGACCAGCGCCTGCTGCAGCAGGGAAGACTTCTCGCCGGTCTCGCTGAGGGTGCAGTCAGCCAGCACGCCGGCGAATTGCACAAACTCCGGGATCTCATCGAAACGGTTGAGCACCAGCACCAGGGTGATGCCGGCGCTGTGCAGGTCGGCCAGCAGGGCAGCAAGCTGCTGGCGGGAGTTGACGTCGAGACCGTCGAAAGGTTCATCGAGGATCAGCAGTTGCGGATCGGTCATCAGGGCCTGACACAGCAGGGTCTTACGCGTTTCCCCGGTCGACAGGTATTTAAACCGGCGGTCCAGCAGGGCGCTGATGCCAAACTGTTCGGCCAGGCGCGCGCAGCGGGCAGGATCTTTCACCTCATCCTGGATAATCTCCGCGGTGGTGCGGCCGGTGTCTTCTTCGCCTGGGCTGAGCAGGTCGGTGTTATTGCGCTGCCACTCGTTGCTGACCAGCTTCTGCAACTGTTCGAAGGAGAGGCGGGTCACGCGGGAGAAGTGGCTTTCGCGCTGGCCGCTGAGCAGGGTCAGGTCGCCTGCCAGGGCCCGCGCGAGGGCGGATTTGCCGCTGCCGTTGCTGCCGACGAACGCCCAGCTTTCACCCGCCGCCACGCTCAGGTGGTCTATTTTTAAGGTCTTTGTATCGCTCAGGCGAAACGTGCCTTGCGAAATTTGCAATGATGACATGATGTATCCCATTTTTTGCAGCGATGTGCATCAGGGATACGACTTCAGGCGCGTAATGTCAATGGGGTCAGCATAACGTCGCGAGAATGATGCGATCGGCATTGAAGTAAGCGATCGCCTCCGTTCCTTCCGCCAGGCCAGCGGCCTGCGCCTGTGGCAGGGTGGCGCACAGGGTTTGACCGTCCGCCAGGGTCATCAGTACTTCGCACTGTCCGGACCCGCATTCGATATGACTGATACGTCCCGACAGCTGGTTATCGGCCTGGCGGGCTGCTGCGGGATCGAGGGTGATGCCGACCCATGGCGCTTTGAGCAGGACCAGCACCTCCTGGCCCTCATCGAGTCCCAGCTTCTCAGCGCTTTGCGCGGTGATGGCGACGTTCAGGCGGGTTTTTCCGTCAGCCAACAGTACTTCCACGTGCTGCTGCACCTGCTGGCGATCGCGGCCGGTAATGGTGCCGAACCACTGGTTGCGGGCGCTGGTCTGCAGGGAAAAGCGCGAGATGGCCGCCAGCAGGCTATCCAGCGGCAGGGCATCGTCATCGCTGAGTACATCAAACGCTTTCTGCTGGATCTGCGCCAGCAGATCGTACAGCTGGATCAGACGCTGCCCGTAGCGGGTCAGCACCGCGCCGCCGCCGCCCTTTCCGCCGGTGGCGCGATCCACCAGCGGTTGTTCGCTGAGCTGGTTCATCTCATTGATGGCATCCCAAGCGCTCTTATAGCTGATACCCGCATGCTTCGCCCCCTGGCTTATCGAACCGGTCTGGTCAATCTGTTTGAGCAGGGCGATCCGCCGCGGATCGGCAAACAGGCGCTGCTGTAGCTTAAGGGTGAGAAGAATTTCGGCCTGCATAATCGTTTCCTGACAAAAAAGGGTATTGTGACCGATAGTCGCCCACTTGCAAAACCTCTCTGCGCGGTTGGTCATTACCCACCGCACAAATGGGACGTGTTTTTTCGGCTGAAATCGTTACAATCAGGAAATCATACTATCTGGAGTGAACCATGTTAGAGCTTTTGAAAAGTCTGGTTTTTGCGGTCATCATGGTACCGGTGGTGATGGCGGTCATCCTGGGACTGATTTACGGTCTTGGCGAAGTGTTCAACCTCTTCTCCGGCGTAGGCCACAAAGATCGCAGCCAGCAAAATCACTGATTTCCCGGCGCCCGGTTTAACCGGGCGCTGTGCTATTTCCCTCCTGTATCATTTCCCTTCGTTTTATTGTCCTGTATCACTATAAAAACGCTTCGCATATCGTTATATTATCGACTACATAACGCATTGACAGGAGAGTAAGATGGCAGGTTCTTGGTTACGCGGGGTTGTCGGGGTATCACTCACGCTGTGCGTCGCGGGTCAGGCGCTGGCGGCAGAGGGTAAAGTGACCGTTTTCGCCGCCGCATCGTTAACCAACGCGATGCAGGATATTGCCCAGGCGTACAAGAAAGAAAAAAACGTCGAGGTCGTGTCGTCGTTTGCCTCGTCTTCAACGCTGGCGCGGCAGATAGAAGCGGGTGCGCCAGCGGACCTGTTTATCTCCGCCGATCAGAAATGGATGGATTACGCGGCAGATAAAAAGGCCATCGATCCGGCAACCCGCGCCACTCTGCTTGGCAACAGCCTGGTGGTGGTCGCGCCGAAAGCCAGTGCGCAGGGGGCGATAACCATTGATGAGAAAACCGACTGGACCAGCCTGCTGAAAGGAGGCCGTCTGGCGGTGGGCGATCCACAGCATGTCCCGGCCGGTATCTATGCCAAAGAGGCACTGCAGAAACTCGGTGCCTGGGAGACGTTGTCGCCGAAGCTCGCCCCGGCTGAAGACGTGCGCGGTGCGCTGGCGCTGGTGGAGCGCAACGAAGCGCCGCTGGGGATTGTCTATGGCTCCGATGCCGTGGCCAGCAAGGGGGTGAAAGTGGTCGGCACCTTCCCGGAAGCCTCGCATCAGAAAGTCGAGTACCCGCTGGCGATTGTCGATGGGCACCGCAATGCGGCTGTGAGCGCCTTCTATGACTACCTGAAAGGGCCGGAAGCGTCCGCTATCTTTAAACGTTACGGATTTACCACCCGCTGATGTTTCTGAGCGAACCCGAATGGCAGGCGGTGCTGCTGAGCCTGAAAGTCTCCTCCCTGGCGGTGGCCTTGAGCCTGCCCTTTGGCATCTTTTTTTCCTGGCTGCTGGTCCGGCGCACCTTTCCCGGCAAGGCACTGCTCGACAGTATTCTCCATCTGCCGCTGGTGCTGCCTCCGGTGGTGGTGGGGTATCTGCTGCTGGTGGCCATGGGGCGGCGCGGGTTTATTGGCAGCTGGCTGTATGACTGGTTCGGCATCAGCTTTGCTTTTAGCTGGCGCGGGGCGGTGCTGGCGGCGGCGGTGATGTCTTTCCCGCTGATGGTGCGCGCCATTCGCCTGGCGCTGGAAGGGGTGGACGTCAAACTGGAGCAAGCGGCGAGAACCCTCGGGGCCAGCCGCTGGCGGGTATTTTTGACCATTACGTTGCCGTTGACTCTGCCGGGGATTATTGTCGGCACGGTGCTGGCCTTCGCCCGCTCGTTAGGGGAGTTTGGCGCGACCATCACGTTCGTTTCCAATATTCCCGGTGAAACGCGCACCCTCCCTTCGGCGATGTACACCTTGATTCAAACCCCGGGCGGGGAGGGGGCGGCGGCCCGCCTCTGCCTCATCGCCATCGGTCTGGCGCTGGTTTCGCTGCTGATCTCGGAATGGCTGGCCCGCGTGAGCCGCCAGCGCATGGGAGGATAATGATGCTGGAGCTGGACTTTACCCAGACCCTCGGTAGCCACTGCCTGCAGATCCGTGAAACTCTGCCCGCCAGCGGGATCACCGCCGTCTTTGGCGTCTCCGGCGCGGGCAAAACCTCGTTGATTAACGCCATCAGCGGCCTGACCCGACCCCAGGCGGGGCGGATCGTGCTCAATGGCCGGGTGCTGAACGACACCGCGCAGCGTATCTGCCTGGCGCCGGAGCAGCGCCGTATCGGCTATGTCTTTCAGGATGCGCGCCTGTTTCCCCATTATAAAGTGCGCGGCAATCTGCAGTATGGGATGGCGAAATCCATGGTCAGCCAGTTCGATAAGCTGGTGGATCTGCTGGGGATTGCGCCCTTGCTGGATCGTCTGCCGGGCCGGTTATCCGGCGGCGAAAAGCAGCGAGTGGCCATCGGCCGCGCCCTGCTGACCGCGCCGGAGCTATTGCTGCTGGATGAGCCGCTGGCCTCGCTGGACATTCCGCGCAAACGCGAACTGTTGCCCTACCTGCAGCGGCTGGCGCAGGAGATCCATATTCCGATGCTCTACGTCAGCCACTCGCTGGATGAGATCCAGCATCTGGCCGATCGCGTGCTGGTGCTGGAGGCCGGTAAGGTGAAAGCTTTCGGTCCGCTGGAGGAGGTCTGGAGCAGCAGCGTGATGCACCCCTGGCTGCCCGCGGAACAGCAGAGTACGATCCTCAGCGCCACCGTCGCCGCGCAGCATCCGCAGTATGCGATGACGGCCCTGGCGCTGGGGGACCAGTTGCTGTGGGTCAACCGGCTCGAACGTCCCGCAGGCGACACCGCACGGATCCGCATTCAGGCGTCGGACGTTTCGCTGACACTGGCCCAGCCGTCCGGGACCAGCATCCGCAATATCTTGCGCGCCGAGGTGGCTCAGTGTCTGGAGGTCAACGGACAGATTGAAGTGCAGCTCAGAGTGAGTGACCGTCTGCTATGGGCCAGGATTAGCCCATGGGCGCGGGACGACCTGGCGATAGCGCCAGGTCAGCAGGTGTTTGCCCAGATCAAAAGCGTGTCGATCGCCGCCTGATTACAGCAGTTGGCGGTAGATAAACTCGGCGATGCTCGTGGACTCATTGTCGCCGATGACTATGTTGGCGCGGGCTTTCACCTCGTCCACCGCGTTGCCCATCGCCACCCCGGTGCCCGCCGCTTCCAGCATGCTAAGATCGTTGTAGTTATCGCCGAAGGCCACCACATCCTGCATCGACAGCCCCTGGTCGGCCACCCATTGCGCCAGGCGTTTGCCTTTGCTGTTGCCGGCGCGCGCGATATCCACCTGATCGTGCCACGACCATTCGCACTCGAGGCCCAGCGTCTCGCCAACCTGCTGCGCAAACCGCTGCAGGCGGGGAATGTCGTCATCGGTGAGAGCGAATTTCCATACCGCGTTAACTTCGCGAACCGCCTGCGCCAGCGAATCGACCTGAGCGAAAACCGGACGCTGATCTTCCGGTAACGCCTGCGCCCAGTTGCGGGTGCGGATCACATGCCCGGTGGGGTGTTCATAAAGCATCGCGTCGTCCACATATGCCAGGCCGTGGATCTGCTGTTTGGCGAGCATGGCAGTGAGGCTTACCGCTTGCTCTACCGGCATAGGATCGGCGGCCAAAACCTTTTTTGCGTGATAATCATACAAATAGGTGCCATTACAACAAATTGCAGGTGTATCGAGAGCCAGTGCCTGATAAAAAGGATGGATAGCGACGTGATGACGTCCGGTGACGACGATGACCTGATAGCCTGCCTCTCTGGCGCGGGCCAGTGCCTCCAGCGAAGCGGGCAGAATGGTTTTTTTGCTGGTAAGCAGGGTGCCGTCTAAATCCAGGGCAATCACGCGTGTTGTCATGTGTTATTTCCGGTTGATGTTGAAAAGTGACCTGGCCATGATGGTACACCGCCGTGGCGTCAGGACCAATTTTTCCACATCTGCCGTGAATGTCTGTATGCCCTTTGTGCCGCCGTCCGGCGGAAATTCGGCGGACGATGCGAGTATCATGGGCGGATGTCTTATAATTTTCAGGGTGCTGTTATCCTGAAAATGAAAATTCCACGTGCAGTGAGGGAAGGAGTAGTCATGAAACAAACCGTTTATACCGCCAGCCCGGAAAGCCAACAAATCCATGTCTGGAGTCTTGAAGCGGACGGCAAACTGACGCTGGTGCAGGTGGTTGATGCCCCAGGGCAGGTCCAGCCGATGGTGGTCAGCCCCAACAAGGAATTTCTGTACGTTGGCGTTCGTCCGGAGTTTCGCGTGCTGGCCTATCGCATCACGCCGGATAACGGGGCGTTAACCTTTGCGGGCGAAGCTGCGCTGCCGGGCAGCCCGACCCATATCTCTACCGATCGTCATGGCCGCTTTGTCTTCAGCGCCTCCTACAATCAGGGCTGTGTCAGCGTGACCCCGCTGCACGACGGCCTGCCGGGCGAAACCATCACCGTGGTGGAAGGGCTGGAAGGCTGCCACTCGGCCAATATCTCCCCGGATAATCGCACCCTGTGGGTGCCGGCGCTGAAGCAGGATCGCATTTGCCTGTTTACCCTCAGCGACGATGGTTTCCTCTCGGCACAGGAGCCCGCGGAAGTGACGACCGTCGAGGGCGCCGGTCCGCGTCACATGGTATTCCATCCCAACCAGCAGTATGGTTACTGCGTCAATGAGCTAAACAGCTCGATTGACGTCTGGGAGCTGAAAGATCCTAAGGGCAACATCGAATGTGTACAGACCCTGGATATGATGCCGCCTGATTTTAGCGGCGTGCGCTGGGCGGCGGATATTCATATCACCCCGGATGGCCGTCATCTTTACGCCTGCGATCGTACCGCCAGCATCATCACGGTGTTCAGCGTTTCGGAAGATGGTAGCGTGCTGGCGGTAGAAGGCTATCAGCCTACCGAGACCCAGCCGCGCGGCTTTAACCTCGATCACAGCGGTAAATATCTCATTGCCGCCGGGCAGAAGTCGCACCATATCGCGGTGTACGACATCGTCGGTGAGCAGGGACTGCTGCAGGAGAAAGGCCGCTATGCGGTTGGGCAGGGGCCGATGTGGGTGGTGGTCAACGCCCACTGAACCGCCATCAGGTAAAAGAAAAAACCTCGCCTTAGCGAGGTTTTTTTTGCTCAGAGCGGACAGGCTCTGCGGAGAAGGCGTTGTCCTGGCGGGCCAGAAGCGTGGCGACGTTAGATATCGTCCATGGTGTAGCCAACGACAATCTCCAGTGTTTTTCGGATCACGTCCGCGGTCACCACGTCATCGGTGGTTTCCAGCGCCTGAATCAGCCATAAAATAATGGCCTTATTGTTCAGGTGACCCTCGGACTGGAGAATACTGTTGATGGCGAGCGACATGACGGCGGACTCATCAACCAGTTTATCACCGGCGTTACGGAAATAGTCGGAGAGCGCGGTGTCCTGCAGTCTTGCGTAAATATCTGGTTGCTGATGCATAGTCTGTCTCATCACATTCTCACTCTGTTTAATTCACCATGGTTGGGATAATCAGTGGATCTTTTTAGCTTCCGACGGCATGCTGTCTGGCGCCAGCGAACCTCTGGTTTCCCAACGGCCATTGATTTTCTTTACCTGTAAAGGCGCGTACTTCCGCTGACGGATAAGCTTCGCGCAAATTTCTTCGATCACGGCAGCGATGATCTTTCTACGCTGGCGATCTGGTTCTGTCGCCTGCATTAACCGAAGTCGAACCAGCAGGGTCGGGGTGGTAATCGGGCGATTCGTTTTCAGAAGCGCTAGAACCGCCTCGCCGATGATTTCATCGGTTATTTCCTCAGTTTCACTGTTATTCATAACCGTCTCTATGCATGCCACCCTTTTCCTGAATAGGCGAACGGCATTCAGGTCAGCAGCAGGTTTGTGGAAGCGATCGCCCCTCATCTGCTACTGCGGCGCTGCAACAGGCGACGATCGATGACGTTATTCCTGGCCAGCAAACAGCAGACCAATTAAGGTCTGATAGTGGCTCTCTTCCTCCGGCGCGCGAGCGCGGTCCAGGCGGCTCAACAGTTTGGTGCATAGCGCTTTGCGGTTGAGATGACGCCCTTCGTTAAGAATATCCATCACGATCTGACCCAGGGTTTCCTGCTGGGAAGGCAAAGATGCTTTGTTGAAATACTGGGCAATTGCGTTCGCTGTATCTGGAATGTAACCATTCTGCTGCATATGTGCTCCTTTCATTTCATTCATCTGTTAACTGCCATTAAACTTATACAATAATTATTAACCTGTACACACAAAGTTGCACAATAATGATTCATATGAGGTTAACTGTATGATTTTTAATTGTTTAATTTTTTTTGCCTGGCGCGGTTCTGGCTTGTGAAGGTGGGGTTTAGCGTTGCATGTTGTACAAGGAAAGAAAAAAAGGAAAAACCTTGCACAAAAAAGGGATTTTTAGTGTATCTTTTTTGTTAAGACAAAACGTAGTTTTACGAGACCCTTAGCCTGATAACTGCTACTGTGAATGCTTATCCCTCCCATCTGGAATCACTATGCTAACCACCATCATTTATCGCAGCCATATCTGCGACAATGTCTCATTCAAATCGATCGAGGCCATGGTCGCCAGGGCAAACGAAAGAAATGGGCAGGCGGACGTCACCGGTATTTTACTTTTTAACGGGACGCATTTTTTTCAACTCATTGAGGGGCCTGAAGAAAAGGTTCAGGATATTTATCAGCATATCTGCCAGGATCCTCGCCACTATAATCTGGTGGAGTTGCTTTGCGATTATGCACCGTCCCGTCGTTTTGGTAAGGTCGGGATGGAACTGTTTGATTTACGCGAACACGATCGCGAGGAAGTTCTGCAGGCGGTGATGGACCGGGGGACGTCAAAATATCAGCTCACCTATGATGACCGGGCGCTGCAATTTTTCCGTACTTTTGTCGAAGCCACAGAAAAAGCGAACTATTTTGAGATTCCTTCCGCAGATAGTTGGGTTTTTATTCCTGATAAGGAGACGTTCTATCCTGATACCCCGATTATCGATAATACGGAAGGTTGTTCCTTTGCCTTCCAGCCGATTGTCGACCCTTTCGCCTGCGAAATTATTTCGTGGGAAGCGCTGTTGCGTACACCGGACGGGCAATCCCCCGGCGCCTATTTTGCCGGGCTGACCGGGGACGATATTTATCTCGCTGACCTGCACAGTAAACGGGTGGCGTTGTCGCTGGCGGGAAAATTAGGTTTACGTAATAAGGCGTTAAGCATTAATTTACTGCCGATGACCATGGTCAAAGCGCCGAATGCGGTGGCTTTCCTGCTCGACGAAATTAGTCGCAATGACCTTATTCCGGAGCAGATTATTGTCGAGTTCACTGAGCGGGAAGTGATTTCGCGGATGGACGATTTTACCGATGCGGTGCGCAAACTGAAGGGCGCGGGAATTAATCTTGCCATCGATCACTTCGGCGCCGGGTTTGCCGGGCTATCGCTGCTGGCGCAATACCAACCCGACAGAATTAAAATCGACCATGAGCTGATCCGCAATATCCACCAGGACGGACCGCGCCAGTCGATTGTACAGGCGATTATCAAATGCTGTACTTCTCTGGAGATTGCGGTCTCAGCCGTCGGCGTTGAGCGTGCTGAAGAGTGGATGTGGCTGGAATCAGCCGGTATTTCACAGTTTCAGGGCAATTTGTTCGCCAGCGCGCGCCTGGGGGGCCTACCCGCCGTCGCATGGCCGGAGAAAAAATGAACCACCGCGAAATCAGCTAAACATTTTTTCATCTTTTTTCCCGGGCGCTGTGAGCCGCAACCTGATATCTTTATCTGTACAAGAAAATAGAGTTGTACAGGATGCCTGAATTCGTTAGTTTAGGTATTAAGGTATCAGGTTGATGTGAGGCTGCTATGGCGTTTTACAGTATCGGTGAAGTCGCCGAACGTTGCGGAATCAATCCGGTCACACTGCGCGCCTGGCAGCGTCGTTACGGTCTACTGAAACCGCAGCGTAGCGAAGGCGGGCATCGACAATTTGATGAAGAAGATATCCTGCGTATCGAAGAGATCAAGCGCTGGATAGAGCGCGGTGTATCAGTAGGGAAAGTCAAAGCGCTGCTGGAGGATAACCTGCCGGCGGCGCGCGACGAATCCGCGCATCTTCAGGAAGAGATGATGTCCATTCTGCGTTATATGCAACCCGCCAGAATCCGCGCCAAATTAATGGCGCTCAGTCATCAACACCCCGTCGACACCCTCATCGATAGCCTGTTAGTGCCGGTACGACAGCGTCTCAAGTTGGATCAGAATACCTCGCTGGTGATTAGCAGCATGCTGGACGGCCTGTTAATTGACTGCGTAGCGTTGTTTCTCGCCGAAGCGCGTAAAAAAAATGGCAAAGAGACGCTGCTGGTGGGCTGGAGCAATGAGGACAGGACGCGTCTGTGGCTGGAGGCATGGCGTCTTTCCCAACGCGGCTGGCATGTCAACGTTCTCGCCGAACCGCTGGAGTCGCCGCGGCCTGAGCTATTTCCCGGGCAGCATATTTTCGTCTGGACCGGACGTGCCGCCACGCCTCTGCAGGAGGAGTTGCTCAGCCACTGGCAGGAGCAGGGCTTCAGCATCCATTTTCACGGCCAAAATTAAGCGCCCCGATCCGTGGTGCGGATCAGGGCTTGAGTGCTGGGTTACAGGTGAATCTGGCTCCAGGATTTGAACGTTTCGCTGCGGCTGATATTAAAAAAATCGGTTCTACCGCTGCAGCCGAGCTTTTTAATCAGATTCAGCCGGATCTGATAAATGGTTTTTATATGCAGGTTTAGCGACCGGCCAATGCTGGCGACCGCTTCGCCATTGCTGATAAGTTGAATAACTTTCTTTTCCCGCTCGGTAAACTGCACCGAGGCGCCTGGCGCCGGATGGGTTTTGTAATAGCGGGTGGGTTGATGCAGAAATATCTTTAACTCTTCCGGCGTCGAGTTGGCCGGTAAGCGCAGCATAGGCAGTTCACTAAGAAAATTAAGATCGTTGCCTTCGGTTAACAGAATAAATAATGTATCCCGCCGATTATAGTTGTGCTGCAGTACCGCGAAATAATTGTCGCTGGTGAAGAAAACATGTTTTTTGCGGAAGTAAGATGCCGGCAGGCTATTCAGGATCAGCGACATCCCATAGAGAAGAAAACCATTATCAAACCACAGATCGTAATGCTCAGAACGATAGCAAGTATTATGGTGTGACATTTTTTTGCCTCAGTTAGCCGATAGAGACCCAGGCGCGCCGGTACAGCAGGTCGAAGCCTGCTGCCAGCACAGTGGGTTTATTTAATGATGAGGTTTGCTGTACAGCATATCCAGCGCCTGCAGATAGAGATCGGAAAGTATTTCGTTACTTTCCGTTTGCAGACGATGCTGGATTTCCGTAATCATCCGCTCATTATTTACCGTTCTGTGCTGCTTAATGAGCGTATTCTCAATATTCTTCATCAGGGCCGAATTGAAGACAAACTCTGCTGGAATGGTATTTTTAATATGCATAGCTCGAACTCTCCCACGTATAAAGCAAACAGACAATAAAAGTCGCAGCGTACCGTTGGTACGCGCCAAGTCACGAACAGGAAATGTATAACCAGGAACCACCGTCCGACTCGCTGCGCAATCGTCAAGCTTCCCCGCTTTGTTGCGCAACAAGCAGTTAACACTCCAAAACTATAGACGCTGATTTCACTATGTACAACTTTTTTCATTACTATATGTACAACGTAACGGCTTATTTTTTGTGTGTGTTTTAATTGGTTGATTTATAATGATTTTATTAAGTGATAACTTGTACAGAAAAGTCGGGTTGTGCAGGATTTCGCTGTAAAACCAGCGGGAAGAAGCTGATGATGGTAGAAGAAAGCCAATTGTGAAAATTCTGTCATGGCTGGCGAAATGCATGAAATTGCGCCGACGCGCGAAGGGGTAAACAGCAACGCTGTCGTCGACAGGTGGCTTTCTTCCGCGTCGGACTCTGAGCATAGCGGAAAATATGATGAGGCTTTGTCTGCTTTTTGCACAGTAAGGTAAAGGGGTAACGTCTGCCATGTCGTAAACGGCCCATTCGATTTGTTGGCGAATAAGGGCTGTGCTACGCTTTTTGGTAACGACGCGGCGGTTTGGCATCGTTATCTTTCCCCCATTTCCCTGTCGAGTCTTATACCCCTGTCACGACCGGTAAATACGGCAAAAGCTTTCTGTCCCTGGACAGGCCTTGAGGACTGAGGAGGGAAAATGCGCGGCAAAAGCGTGATGCTCCTGGCCGGGTTAGCCTCTCTCGCGCAGGCGAACGAACTTAACCTCTATTCTGTGAATACCGGTTCCTATGTTTACCATCTGACCAATAATCACGGACAATATACAGAGAATTTCGAAAACCATTTTTTCTCAGTGGAGCGGAAATTCTCTGCAGACTCCAAATACAGCCTTCTGCTTGGCACTATGAATAACAGCTTCAACGATCGCTGCCTGGCGCTGGGGGTGAGAAGAGACTGGTACCACAGCGGCAGCGGGTGGACCTTCAAAGGCGTTTACGGCTATACCGGCGAATTCTTCTTCGACGCCTTCGAGCATTGCGGTGATCATGGCTCCTATAAAGACTTTAAGGACGCCACGGGGATCGGCTTTTCACCCTATATCTACCACGCTATCCAGTATAACTTCACCGATTATTTCGCCGTTGAAAGCGGCATTATTATTCCCAGCGTGTTTGTGATTAGTATCCAGTGGAGCTTCCGCTAAATCGTCCCGTTGTCGGTTACAAGGTAATCACCTTCCTGAGCAGCGTACTGGAGAGCGCGGCAAGGGAAATGAGCACCGACAGGACAAAGGTCAGCGCTATTACCCCCAGCTTGGTGGCTAGCGAATGCACAGGGATGAGCATCACCAGCAGGTGAAACACGGAATAGTGGAGGATATAAACTCCGGTCATCGCTTTACTGACCGTCGCCAGCACGGCCTCTTTCCACTCGCGGTTCTTTTTAAACTGCACGGCGTTAGCGGCGATCACCAGCAGGACGATCAGGATATAAATTTGCGATCCCGTGAGAATGAACGCATTACGATCTGCTTTAAACAGGGCGAAGAAGAAATGGCGTTCATAAAACCAGGTAAATAAATAGACAAAGGGCAGGGCGATAATCGACCCTTTAATCACCTGTGGGTTGCGTATCCACTCCGCGACCTTTGGATCGTTAAACAACTGCCCGGTTAAATAAAACAGTAGCCATGTCCACAGGCGATACTGCGGCGGCAAACTGAAAAGATGTCTGTCCGGGTAGATCACCGAGAGCAGGTCGTAACCGTAGGAGCAGCACAGCAGCGTCAGGAGCACGGCGAAAAAGAGCCCGCGCCGCTGGCTGAGCCAGGCGATCAAAGGATGAAAGGTATAGATGACAATCAGGGCGAAAATAAACCAGGGCTGGATCAGGTAGCCGCGCTGGTAAGGCTCCCAGACATAATAGACCGTCACCCAAAACAGAAAGACGATGACCACGCTTTTAATTTTACCAATTTGCCAGTTGGCATCGTGGCGCGTCTGCGCATCAAGATAGCCGGCCACGACAAAAAACAGCGGCGTCGCGATGGTCGAGATAAAGGTCAGCAGCCCGAGGATCCAGTGATAGTCATAATCAAAGCGATCCCAGGTGTTATAGATGGTGAAAAAGGTCACCGCTGTCATACAGCCTAATGTCTTGATAATGCTCAGACCGGTACTGTTCATCGTTGAGGCGTCATATCCTTATGGTGAAAGCAGGCGTAAATAACCGGCAGAACCAGCAGCGTCAGCACGGTGGCAAAGGCGAGGCCGAACATGATCACCACCGCCATACTCTGGAAAAAGACATCGCGCAGCAGCGGGGCCAGGCCAAGTACGGTGGTGAAGGCGGTCAGCAGGATCGGCCGCAGACGAGAGGTTGCCGCATCAATAATAGCTTGTCGTTGATCTTTCTCCTGTTTTTGTTGCTCTATCTCTTCTACCAGCACAATGCCGTTACGGATCAGCATACCGCTCAGGCTGAGCAAGCCGATTAAGGCCATAAAGCCGAAGGGGATGCCGGTAAGCAGAAAGCCGGGTGTGACCCCGATCAGCGCCAGCGGAACGGTCAGCCAGATGGCGACGGCGTTTTTCAGCGAACTGAACATCAGCACCGTTATGATAAACATCACCAGATAGCCAAGCGGCAGGGTTGTAAACAGCCCCTGCTGCGCCTCACTGGAGTTCTCGGCATCGCCGCCCCATTCGATACGGTAGCCGTGGGGCAGCGGCAGTGCGTCAATGCGCGGTTTCACCCGCGCGAGAATATCACCCGAGGTTTGGCCGCTTAGCGGGCTGGGGTCGGTCTGGACCGTCAGCACCCGGGTACGATCCCGGCGGAGGATCAACGGATCTTCCCACTCCAGGGCGAAACCATTGATGACGTTACTCAGCGGGATATATTGCTGGCGACTCTGGCTCCAGACCAGCACATTATTCAGATGGTTGGCATCCTGACGTTCTGCTTCCGGCGGCCGGACGATCACTGGCAGCAGATCGGCCCCTTCACGATATAACCCGGCGCGACTCCCGGAGAAATTCATCTCCAGCGCGTTATCAATATCCTGTTTATCCACCCCCAGCTCGCGTCCCAGCGCCGGGGAATACTGCGGGCGGATCACTTTGCTGCGGTTCTGCCAGTCATTACGCACGCTGTCGGTCGCCGGGTCCGCGGCGAGGATATCGCCTACCTGACTCGCCAGCGCGCGCAGCGTATCCGGGTCTGGGCCCTTAATGCGCACCTCAATCGCGCTATCTCCGGAGGGGCCGAACATAATGCGTTTGGTGCTGGCGTTAACCTGCGGGTAGTTTCTGGCAATCCAGTCCTCCACGTGGCGGGTGACAGGGGCGATGCCGCGTTGATCATCCATCCGCACCATAATCTGCGCGTAGTTGCTGTACTGGCGCTGCCCGCTGTAGGTGAGAATGAAACGCATACTGCCCTGGCCGATGGTGGAGACGGTGGTGACCACCCCCGGCTGACCGGCTATCGACCGCTCGATATCCCGGGTCATCTTCTCCGTGGCGTTTATATCGGTACCGTAGGGTAGCCACAGGTCGACAAAGAATATAGGCGTATTCGATGACGGAAAAAAATTCTGCCGAACAAAGGTAAAGCCCCAGATCGCTCCGGCTAACAGCGCGCCCATCAGCACCAGGGTCAGGGTCTTTTGCTGCAGCAGTATTCGCAGCGCCTGCTGATAGCCACGGTAAAAGCTGCCGCGGTAAGGATCGGCCTTTTCCTCCGCGGCGGCGGCCGACGGGGCGTTTTTAAACAGCCACCACTTAATAAGCACCGGGGTGATGGTCAGAGCGGAAAACCAGCTCAGCATCAGGGAGATCAGCAGCACCTGGAACAGCGATTTGCAATACTCCCCGGTAGAGTCCTGGGAGAGGCCAATCGGCGCGAAGGCGAGGATGGCGATGATCGTCGCGCCAAGCAGCGGCAGGGCAGAGCGACGGATCACATAGTTAATCGCGCCCAGCAGCGGAGAGCCTTGCTGACGGGCGATGAGCACCCCTTCGACAATCACAATGGCATTGTCCACCAACATACTCAGGGCGATGATAAGCGCTCCGAGGGAGATCCGTTGTAGTTCGATCCCCCAGATATACATGATAAGCAGGGTGCCGAGAACGTTGAGCGCCAGCGACAGAGCAATAATAATCCCGCTGCGCACCCCCATAAATACCAGCAGCACGCCGACGACAATCGCCAGGGCCATCAGAAAATTGGTAATAAAGCCATTGACCGAGTGGGCGACCTCAGCTGCCTGATCGTAAAAAATAGCGATGTCGATGCCCGCCGGTTTGTCGGCGGCCATCTGCTGGAGGCGGGCCTCGAGAGCGTGGCCGACGTCAATAACGTTGACGTCTGGGATAAAAGAAACTCCCATGGTCACCGCCTGGCGCCCGTTGGCATGATAGATACTGGCCGGCGAGTCGGTTAGCCCGCGCGACAGCGTAGCAATATCCCGCAGTCGGGTGGTGGCGCTGGCGCCGTGAGGGCTGACCAGTAGATCTCCCAGCTCATCGATGCTCTGAAACTCACCGGTGGGGTGGAGGCGGATCGATTCGCTGCCAACGCGGATTTCCCCGGCGCTGGACACCACGTTGAGTCGGGCCAGGATTGCGGCGAGCTGGTTGAGGGTGATCCCGCGCGCCGCCATCTTCGCCAGCGAGATATCCACATTGATCTGCTGCGGAATGACGCCGCCGATAGCGACTTTACCGACCCCCGGCACCAGCACCAGTTCCCGGCGCAACTGTTCGGCATAGCGCACCAGCTCCGGGTTGGTAAAACTGTCGCCCGAGATAGCGAAGAAAAAGCCAAACACATCGCCAAAGTCGTCGTTGACGAAAGGGGGGACTACGCCAGGGGGGAAAAGGCGGCTGGCGTCACCGACCCGGCGACGTAGCTCATCCCAGATTTGCGGCAGCTCGCTGGAATGGTACTGCGAAGCAATATTCACCGTAATTTGCGATAAGCCATTCGAGGAGATGGAGCTGACGTTATCCAGCGAGGGAAGCTGCTGAATCGCGTTTTCCAGCGGCAGGGTAACCTCCTCTTCCACCTGCTGAGCGGACGCGCCAGGGTAGTGGGTGACGATCACCGCCGTTTTGATGGTGAAGGCGGGATCTTCCAGGCGGCCGATATTGAGCAGGGCGAACAGGCCACCCACCCCTAACAGCAAAATGGCTAACCAGACGCGGGTCGAGTTGTTAATAAACTGACGGGAAATATCCATTTATAATCCTCGTTCACGCGTCCAGACCCGCACCGGCTGCCCGGCATGCAGCTCGCTCACGCCCGCCGCAACCACCTGTTCACCCGCGCGGAGACCGTCGGTGATCGCCACTCCCTGCGAAGTCACCTCGCCGACGGTGACCTTACGCTCCTCAAGATATCGATGCGCGTTATCGCCTTTCACCACCCAGACTACCGGCTCGTTCTTTGGCCGGTTATCGGGGTTAAACACCGCCTCCGCTGGCACAATGAGGGTTTCCCGTCCGGCGCTGGCCGGTAAATTGCCGAGATTGACCGTCACGGTGCCGCTGACCCCGCCGACGACGGGAAAATCATCTGGCCGCGGCATGGTTAACACGATCTGCCAGGTGAGGGTGCTATTGTCGCTGCTGCCGGTATGCTCTTTGTATTCCGCGGTAAACTCGCGGCCCGGCAGGGTATTGATCCTGACGACGGGACGGTAGGCGGTATTGCGGATATCCAGGGAGGTGAACAGATTTTCGGGAATGCTGAAGACCACATCCAGCAGGTCGGTCCGCGTCAGGGTGATCACCGGTTGGCCGGCGGCGACCACCTGATGGTTGCGGATATGCACGCCGGCGGCAATCCCGCTAAAGGGCGCGATGAGGCTCATTTGCGCCAGCTCTTCGCGAGCGATTTTTAAGGCCGCATTGGTGGCATCGCGATTGGCGCGCTGCACGTCCATCTCCGCCTGGGAAATAGCCTGGCGCCCGGCCAGAGTCTGGAAGCGGTCGAACTGACGCTGGGCGAGAGTGGCCGCCGTTTGCCGCTCATTGACCCGTTGCTGGGCCTCGCGGGCATTCAGGCGCGCCAGCGTTTGCCCCTGGGCGACGCTTGCCCCCTGACGAATATCTAGCGAC
Source organism: Klebsiella sp. 10 (assembly GCF_018223925.1). Taxonomy (NCBI): domain Bacteria; kingdom Pseudomonadati; phylum Pseudomonadota; class Gammaproteobacteria; order Enterobacterales; family Enterobacteriaceae; genus Klebsiella; species Klebsiella sp. 10. The sequence goes on along the minus strand of NZ_JAGRRB010000009.1, from coordinate 244,496 downwards.
TCCACCTGGCCACCCCGCTTAAACGACAGTTCGGTGGAATCGCCAGACTCAATGCGTGCCGGAAACGTTCGCTGCTGGGTATTGCCCACGGCGGTCACCTGCGCCACTTTAACCATGCGCGGGGCGGACTCGACGGTGGGGGCTTTCTGATCGCAAGCGGTTGTAAATATAATAACAACCGGGATGAGAGAAAAATAACGGTTCACAATATTCCCCTCAGATTCAGGATTTATTTTACATTTTTATTACATGGCGCCTGCTTATTCTGCGAGAGCGGCGACGACCAGATAAGTGAAGAGCCCCACCGCTGTGCAGGCGACAATGGCCAGCGCGACAAACAAACCCAGGCGTAACAGGCTATAACCCAACATAATTTCCTCCCTTTACTCCCACCCGAACCGTGAATGTCATTTAATTCGGCCCCCACTGTGACCACCGGACATTCGGAGCGGCATGCCTGCTTGTAATCAGCATAGTCGGAGAAAATATGAAGTGTTAAAAAAGAGAATGCCGCGAGCGTTGGCGGCATTGAGGGGAAAGCGCAGGAGATCCGCAGGGAATATGCGGTTTTTATAATATTTTTCAGTCTATTAATCCGCTATTTTCTAATGTTAATTTTCCTGTGCTACGTTTAATAACATCTATTCCGCTCGCCGCTTCTGTTGTTGAGATTTCGTTCCTCCCCAAGTAAGGGGCTATTCATCACTACGCATTGTATTGGTAATAAAAGGATTATCTCATGTATAAAAATATCGTTGTTCCCGTTGACGTGTTTGATGCGGGCCTGGCCGACAAAGCGCTCTCTCATGCGAAATTCCTCGCCCAACATTCTGCCGGGCAAATTCATCTTATCCATGTTATTCCGGCCTTTTCTCCTGTATTAACCCGCGGATTTATCTCTGATGCCCGAAAGATGGAAGACCATTTGCTTAATACCGCTAAGGAAAAGCTGAGCGAGCTGGTGAAGAAAAATGGGCTTGCGGAAGACGCCAGCCATCTTTATGTGCGCAGTGGCAATGTTCGCGATCAAGTGATTGCCCTGGCCGATGAGCTGAAAGCGGATGTGGTGATTGTCGGTTCGCGCAATCCGGGGATCCAGACTCATCTGCTGGGCTCGGAAGCGGCCAATATCGTGCGCTATGCCCATGTACCAGTGTTCGTTGTGCGCTGATGATGGCGGGATGTCGCCCTGACTTCCGCTTCAGAAATCGAGGGAAAGAGTATGAATACAGATAAACCGGGGGCGCCCTATTATCAGCGCTCCGTCGAGGAGACTCTCGCCAGCGTGCAGAGTTCGCCGGAAGGGATTAGCGGAACAGAGGCGGCTACGCGCCTGCAGCAGTATGGCGAAAACGCCCTGCCGCAGAAGCCGGGTAAACCCGCCTGGCTGCGTTTTATTGCGCATTTTAACGATGTGCTGATCTACGTCCTGCTGGCGGCAGCGTTGCTCAAGGCGGTGATGGGCCATTGGATCGACATGGCGGTGATCCTCGCCGTGGCGGTGGTCAATGCGCTGATCGGCTTCATTCAGGAGAGTAATGCGGAAAAATCGCTGCAGAGTATCCGCAATATGCTGTCCAGCGAGGCGGTGGCGATCCGTCAGGGCAACCATGAAACCATCCCCACCACCTCGCTGGTACCTGGGGATATCGTGGTGATCCGCGCCGGCGACCGTATCCCCGCCGATCTACGGGTGATTGAGGCGCACAACCTGCGGGTGGAAGAGGCGATCCTCACCGGCGAGTCGACGGTGGTGGAAAAAACCACCGAGCCGCTAAGCGGCGATTTACCGCTCGGCGATCGCAGCAACCTGTTGTTTTCCGGGACCACCGTTAGCTCAGGGGCGGGAAAAGGGATCGTGGTGGCCACCGGCGGCGATACCGAGCTGGGCCATATCAACCAAATGATGGCGGGCATTGAGAAACACCGCACGCCGCTGCTGGTGCAAATAGACAAGCTGGGCAAAGCCATCTTTATCCTTATTCTGGTGATGATGGCGGCGCTGTTCGTCTTTAGCCTGCTGTTCCGCGATATGCCGGTCTCCGAACTGATGCTGTCGTTGATTAGCCTCGCGGTGGCATCGGTCCCCGAAGGGTTGCCGGCGATTATCTCGATTATTCTGTCGCTCGGCGTACAGGCGATGGCCCGTCAGAAAGCGATTATCCGCAAGCTGCCGACGGTGGAAACCCTCGGCGCGATGACGGTTATCTGCTCGGATAAAACCGGGACCCTGACCATGAACGAAATGACGGTGAAGGCGGTGATCACTGCCGACAGCGTCTATCGGGTGGAAGGGGATAGTTATGAGCCGGTCGGTAAGATCCACGCCATTGACGATCCGACGCCGGTCACGATCGCGCCCGGCTCGCTGTTCGAGCGCTATCTGCGCACCATCGATCTGTGTAACGACAGCCAGCTTATCAAAGAGGAGAGCGGGCTGTGGAAAATCACCGGCGGCCCGACCGAGGGGGCGCTGAAGGTGCTGGCGGCGAAGGTCACTCTGCCGCCGCTGACCAGCGAACTGCGCAGTAAAATTCCTTTTGATTCGCAATATAAATACATGTCGACCCTCTACCGGCTGGGTGAAGAGGAGGTAGTGCTGGTCACTGGCGCGCCGGATGTCCTGTTCCGCCTGTGCCAGTATCAGCAGAGCGACAGCGGATTGCAGCCGCTGGATCTCCCGTACTGGGAAGGCAAAATTGAAGAGTACGCCCGGGAAGGGCTACGGATGGTGGCCGCAGCCTGGAAGCCGGCTGCCGCAGGCCAGACCGAACTGACCCATCAGGATCTGCAGCAAGGGGTGATTTTGCTAGGGGTCGCCGGGATGATGGATCCGCCGCGTCCGGAGGCCATCACGGCGATTGCCGACTGCCTGCAGGCCGGGATCCGCGTGAAGATGATCACCGGCGACCACCCGCAAACGGCGATGAGCATCGGCAAGATGCTGGGGATTGGCAATGCGGGAAATGCCATTACCGGACGTGAGCTGGAGGTGATGGACGACGCGCAGCTGAGCGTAGCCGCGCAGCAGTTTGATATCTTCGCCCGCACCAGCCCGGAAGATAAGTTCCGCCTGGTGCAGGCTCTGCAGAGTAAGAAAGAAATTGTCGGAATGACCGGCGATGGGGTGAACGATGCCCCGGCGTTGAAGCAGGCTGACGTCGGCGTGGCGATGGGGATCAAGGGGACCGAGGTGACCAAGGAGGCCGCCGATATGGTGCTGACCGATGATAACTTCGCCACCATCGCCAGCGCAGTCCGCGAGGGGCGCCGGGTGTATGACAACCTGAAGAAAACCATTCTCTTCGTCATGCCGACCAACCTTGCCCAGGGGTTACTGATCGTGATCGCGCTGCTGGCGGGCAACGTACTGCCGCTCACGCCGGTGTTGATCCTGTGGATGAACATGGCTACCTCCGCCACGCTGTCGTTTGGCCTGGCGTTTGAAGCCGGTGAGAAAAATATTATGCGGCGGCCGCCGCGCGATCCGAAAATTCACGTGATGGACGGCTTTGCCATCTGGCGCGTAGCGTTTGTGGGGTCAATGATTGCGGTCAGCGCCTTTATTCTCGAAGCCTGGCTGCAGCCGCGCGGCTATTCGCCGGAGTTTATCCGTACCGTGCTGTTGCAGACTCTGGTCACCGCCCAGTGGTTCTATATGCTGAACTGCCGCGTATCGGATGGATTCTCGTTAACCAAAGGTCTGCTGGCCAACAAAGGGATCTGGATCGTCAGCGGCGTACTGCTGCTGCTGCAGCTGCTGATTATCTACGCGCCTTTTATGCAGATGCTGTTCGGCACCACCGGGCTGCCGTTCCGCTACTGGGTGATCACCTTTATCATCGGCTTCGCCATGTTCCTGATCGTGGAACTGGAAAAACCGCTGACCCGCAAATGGCGTTCCGCCTGACGGCGTGAAGCGCTGAACGAAAAAGAAAAGAGGGGGCATGCCCCCTCTCTGGCTGACGACAAACCTGTTTCGTCATTGTGCTCGCATTTCTGCCGGGTGGCGGCTTTCGCCTTACCCGGCCTACGAAAGACTTCAATATCAAACCGTTATGCAGTTATCTGTAGGCCCGCGCAAGCGCAGCGCCGCCGGGCAATTCCTGAAGATTGCACGTTGTCAGCAGTTTGAGAGAGGGCATCGCCCTCTCTTTTATTATGGTTCACGCTTGTTGCGCTTTACTGTTTCGGCTCGGCGACCACGGTGCTTCCCACGCCGCGGTTATTGTACTCCCACATGCGGTTGAAGCCGTTGTCGTTGAGGTTGCGCTGCAGATTGCCTTTGTCATCGGCGCTGCCGGTGTTGCCGCTGAACGGGCGGCCGGAGCCTACCGCCGCCGCCCACGGCTGGGCAATATTAAAGCCTTCATTGATAGCGCTGTCGCGGATCACCACCTGGCCGTTGCTGTTGCCATCGACGTCCAGCGCGCGGCCGAGCTGCGCGACGTTATCCCCGGAGGCGGTGAAGCGGCTGTTGGTCGCCAGGAAGCCGTAGGTCACGCTCTTCAGAGTAGCCGGCGCGAAGACGTAGGCCTCTTTCTGGGTACGGGAGTTCACCACGCGGAAATCGGTGTTATCAAACACCACCGCGCCGCGGCCGGAAACGATATCCACATCGCCTTCAATGTAGCTGTTGGTCACCAGGGTGCGGGTCTGACGGTTGTCCTGCAGACGGTTTTGCACGCCGCTGTTGGTCACGAAGAAGGTGTTTTGACGGCCAAGAATATTGACCTTATTGATCTGCACCTGGTCGCCATCGCTGCGCAATGCCACCGCCTGGTGGGTACCGGCGTCAACGCTGTCGCCGAGGTTGTTGGCGATGGTCAGGTTCTGCAGCTGCAGACCATTATTCTGTGACCAGAAGACTGCGGAACACATTACGCCGACGGTCGCCGCGGATTTGCTTTGGCAACTGTCGAACATATACCACGCCGGTTTACCCGGCATATATTTACCGCCTGGATTGACCAGACGACGCCAGGTGTTGCGATCCATCTCGGAATCAATGGCTTCGCTGATTTTCACGTCGATTGGCTTATCGCCAGTACCATACAGGGTCAGGGCGCCCGGCGCCGCCGGAACGTAGACGGTTCCCGGGTACTCGCCCGGCATAATCGCGATATACAGACGACGGTTAGAGTGACGGGCAATTGCCGCATCCACCGCCGCCTGAATGGTGGTATGGGTTACGCCCTGGGTTCCCGCAGGGCCGACGATAAAGTCAGGCTGCGCCGGCAGGCTGATAGCAGACGGCGTCCAGGCGGCGGCGTTGGGAGCCAGCGACTGGAAATAGGCCGCCGGCGTGAAGTTTTTCGCTTCTTCGGCGTTGAGTATGGGACGCGCGGTAGTGCCCGGTGCAGTCTGCGTTGAGGGCTGTTGATCGGCAGGCGTCGAGCTACAGGCGGACAGCGTCACGCCGAAGGCCAGCGCCAGCGCCAGACGGGAAACGGAATATGTGTTCATGTTGCTCCGGGCAAAATTAAGCGTAGTGAAATACCCCGGCTGAGACGCCAGGGTATAAGTCCTTTAAAACCTGCTGTTTTATACTAACTTGAACGAAACGGGAAGACGTGGACGGAAAAACTTACCGTCTTTACGCAACGCGCAGCCCTGCCGGATGGTCTTTAGTCACAAAAAAATAACATTTCCCTGCGCTATTGTTGACTTTACCGGCGTTATGAAAATAAATGTCTATACAACCCATGACAAGTTAAGCGCTATGACTGAAGCCACTTCCGAACTCGTTATCTGGCGAAACGGGCGTCTCGCCACCCTGAACCCCGATCACGCTCAACCTTACGGCCTGCTGGAGCGCCATGCGCTGCTGGTGCGCGACGGCTGCATCGCGGCGATTGTCGCCGAAGATGACGTCCCCAGCGGGCGCAGTATCGATCTTGAAGGCCGGTTGGTAACGCCGGGATTAATCGACTGCCACACCCATCTCGTCTTCGGCGGCAGCCGGGCCCAGGAGTGGGAGCAGCGGCTGAACGGCGTGTCGTATCAAACCATCAGCGCCAGCGGCGGCGGCATTAACTCCACCGTGCGCGCCACGTGCGACAGCAGCGAAGCTGAACTACTGGCGCTGGCCCAGCCGCGTCTGGAACGCCTGCTGCGTGAAGGGGTGACCACCCTGGAGATCAAATCCGGCTACGGCCTCGACCTGCCAAACGAACGCAAAATGCTGCGGGTCGCCCGACAACTGGCCGATCATAATGGCGTGGAACTGTCGGCGACGCTGCTCTCCGCCCACGCCACGCCGCCGGAATATCAAGGCGATGCTGACGGCTATATTACGCTGGTCTGCGAGACCATTTTGCCGACGCTGTGGCAGGAGGGACTGTTTGAAAGCGTTGACGTCTTCTGCGAAAACGTCGGCTTCAGCCCGCAGCAAACTGAGCGCGTCTTTCAGGCGGCGCAGGCGCTGTGCATTCCGGTAAAAGGCCACGTTGAGCAGCTCTCGTCGCTGGGCGGCGCGCAGCTGGTGAGCCGCTATCATGGGCTTTCCGCCGACCATATCGAGTATCTGACGGAAGAGGGCGTGGCGGCGATGCGCGAAAGCGGCACCGTGGCAGCCCTGCTCCCCGGCGCGTTCTACTTCCTTAATGAAACCCGTAAACCGCCGGTCGAGCTGCTGCGCAAGTACCAGGTGCCGATGGCGGTGGCGACCGATTTCAACCCCGGCACCAGCCCCTTCGCCAGCCTGCATCTGGCGATGAACATGGCCTGCGTCAAGTTTGGCCTGACGCCGGAGGAGGCGTGGGCCGGGGTGACGCGCCATGCCGCGCGGGCGCTGGGGCGCCAGGCCAGCCACGGCCAGCTGGCGCCGGGCTTTGTCGCTAACTTCGCCATCTGGGATGCTGAGCATCCCGTCGAGATGGTGTATGAGCCGGGGCGCAGTCCGCTCTGGCATCGCGTTGTTCAAGGAGAATTGCAATGATGCTGTGGCAAGCTACGCCAGCCAGTCTCTGGCAGGGACGCGACGACAGCGCGGAAGCGCCCAATGCGCTGCGCCTGTTCCAGACCATCGCCCGCGCGGAACGCTTCGCGCCGCAGGAGATGCCCGGCGATATCGCGCTGCTCGGCTTCGCCTGTGACGAAGGGGTCCGGCGTAACAAGGGGCGTACCGGGGCAGCGGACGGCCCGGCGACCCTGCGCCGGGCGTTGGCCAATATGGCCAGCCATCAGGGTCATGACCGCTGCGTGGATATGGGCACCATCAGCGTCGACGGCGAGCAGTTAGAAGCCGCGCATCAGGCGCTGCGCGAGGCGGTGGCCGACTGTCAGCGGGCGGGTAAACGCACGCTGGTCCTGGGCGGCGGCCACGAGACGGCCTTCGGCCACGGCGCTGGGGTACTGGATGCCTTCCCAGGCGAAAAAGTGGGCATTATTAATCTCGATGCGCATCTGGATCTGCGCTTTGCCGACTGCGCCAGCTCCGGGACGCCGTTCCGCCAGTTGGCGCTGGAGTGTGACGCGCAGCAGCGCGGTTTTCACTATACCTGCATCGGGGTTAGCCGGGCGGCGAACACCCAGGCGCTATGGGATGAAGCGGCGCGCCGCCAGGTGGCTATCGTTGAAGATCTGGAGGTGCTGACAGCCTTCGAAACTCGCGTGTTGCCGGAGCTTGAGCGCAATATCGCGCAATTCGACCGCCTGTATCTGACTATCGATCTCGACGTGCTGCCGGCGCGAGAAATGCCGGCGGTGTCGGCCCCGGCGGCGCTGGGCGTGCCGCTGGGCACGCTGCTGCGCATCGTTGAGCCGCTGTGCCGCAGCGGTAAGCTGCAGGCGGTGGATCTGGTGGAGTTTAACCCGCTGTTTGACATTGACGGTCAGGGCGCTCGCGCGGCGGCCCGTGTGGCATGGCAAATCGCCCATTGGTGGCGCTAGCGATCCGCGCTATTATTTTCGTTTCGCCGCTCCGCTTATTACGCATAAGGAAAGCCAGGCCATGTTTGCACAACAACCTCGTTCCGCGCCCGCGCCTTTCTATGAAAAGGTGAAGCAGGCGATCAGCGAAAAGATCCACAGCGGCGTCTGGCGACCGCATGACCGTATCCCGTCGGAAGCTGAGCTGGTGGCCCAGTTCGGCTTCAGCCGGATGACCATCAATCGCGCGCTGCGCGAGCTGACGGACGAAGGCCTGCTGGTCAGGTTGCAAGGGGTGGGAACCTTTGTCGCCGAGCCGAAAGGGCAGTCGGCGCTGTTCGAGGTGCGCAGTATTGCCGCAGAAATTGTCGCCCGTCACCATCAGCACCGCTGTGAGGTACTCCTGCTTGAGGAGACCCGGGCGGATCATATTCAGGCGACGGCGCTCAGCGTCCCGGAAGGCACCCGCATCTTTCACTCGCTGATGGTGCATTACGAAAACGAGGTGCCGGTGCAAATCGAAGATCGCTGCGTCAATGCCGCAGTGGTACCGGACTATCTGCATCAGGACTACACCGCCACCACGCCCCATGATTACCTGTCGCTGATCGCGCCGTTAACCGAAGGTGAACATATTGTTGAAGCGGTGCAGGCCACGGCGGAAGAGTGCGCGCTGCTGCATATTCACGCCCACGATCCGTGCCTGCTGATCCGTCGTCGCACCTGGTCGACAACCCACATCGTCTCCCACGCGCGCCTGCTGTTCCCCGGTAGCCGATATCGTCTGCAGGGGCGCTTTGGCTCCTGATCCACGCTGGCGTCAGCAAAACGTGATTGCTGACGCAATATAACAAAATTGTATCATTTCTGTTAAATCCTGGCTTGCGCATGCTTGTATAGACAAGTATATGTATCTACGTAAACAACGTTTATTGTCAGGAGAAACCCCGATGTCGCAAAGCAAATATCGCCAGCTGGACGTCCGTGCGCCAAGAGGCACGACGCTGACCGCGAAGAGCTGGCTGACCGAAGCCCCGCTGCGTATGTTAATGAATAATCTTGATCCCGATGTCGCCGAAAACCCGCACGAGCTGGTGGTCTATGGCGGTATTGGTCGCGCAGCGCGCAACTGGGAATGCTATGACGCTATCGTGAAGGCGCTGAAGAACCTGGAAAGCGATGAAACCCTGCTGGTGCAGTCCGGGAAGCCGGTGGGCGTATTCAAAACCCATGAAAACTCACCGCGCGTGCTGATCGCCAACTCCAACCTGGTCCCGCACTGGGCCACCTGGGAACACTTTAACGAGCTGGATGCCAAAGGGCTGGCGATGTACGGCCAGATGACCGCCGGCAGCTGGATCTACATCGGCAGCCAGGGCATCGTGCAGGGTACCTACGAAACCTTCGTCGAAGCCGGTCGCCAGCACTACCAGGGCAGCCTGAAAGGCCGCTGGGTATTAACCGCCGGTCTGGGCGGCATGGGCGGCGCGCAGCCGCTGGCCGCGACGCTGGCCGGCGCCTGCTCGCTGAATATCGAATGTCAGCAGAGCCGCATCGATTTCCGTCTGCGTACCCGCTACGTGGATGAGCAAGCCACCTCGCTGGATGACGCCCTGGCGCGCATCAAAAAATACACCGCCGAAGGGCGGGCCATCTCTATCGCGCTGTGCGGCAACGCCGCGGAGATCGTACCGGAGCTGGTGAAGCGCGGCGTGCGCCCGGATATGGTCACCGACCAGACCAGCGCCCACGACCCGCTGCATGGCTATCTGCCGAAAGGCTGGAGCTGGGAAGAGTATCAGCAGAAAGCCGAATCCGACCCGCAGGGCACTATTCTGGCGGCGAAACGCTCGATGGCCGATCACGTGCAGGCGATGCTGGCCTTCCATGAGATGGGGGTCCCAACCTTCGACTACGGCAACAACATCCGCCAGATGGCGCAGGAAGTGGGCGTCAGCAACGCCTTCGATTTCCCGGGCTTTGTGCCGGCCTATATCCGCCCGCTGTTCTGCCGCGGTATCGGCCCGTTCCGCTGGGTAGCGCTGTCCGGCGATCCGCAGGATATCTACAAAACCGACGCGAAAGTGAAAGAGATCATTAAAGATGATCAGCATCTGCACCACTGGCTGGATATGGCGCGCGAGCGCATCAGCTTCCAGGGACTGCCGGCGCGTATCTGCTGGGTCGGTCTGGAGTGGCGGCAAAAGCTCGGTCTGGCGTTTAACGAAATGGTGCGCAGCGGCGAAGTCTCCGCGCCGATCGTCATTGGCCGGGATCACCTTGACTCCGGCTCCGTCGCCAGCCCGAACCGCGAAACCGAAGCGATGCGCGATGGTTCTGATGCGGTCTCCGACTGGCCGCTGCTCAACGCCCTGCTCAATACCGCCAGCGGCGCGACCTGGGTGTCGCTGCACCACGGCGGCGGGGTAGGCATGGGCTTCTCGCAACACTCCGGGATGGTTATAGTCTGCGATGGTACCGATGAAGCGGCGGCGCGTATCGCCCGCGTCCTGCGCAACGACCCGGCCACCGGCGTGATGCGTCATGCCGACGCGGGGTATGAGATTGCCATTGAATGCGCGGCGGAACAGGGTCTGAATCTTCCGATGGTGGCGGCAACGCAGGGGAACGCTAAATGAAATCTTTAACTTTGATCCCGGGTCAACTCAGCCTGTCGCAGCTCCGCGACGTTTACAGCCACCCGGTAAATATTACCCTCGACAGCGGCGCGTTTGCCGCCATTGACGAGAGCGTGGCCTGCGTCAACGCCATCCTTGCCGAAGGGCGGACCGCCTACGGCATCAACACCGGTTTTGGCCTGCTGGCGCAGACCCGTATCTCGACGGAAGATCTGGAGAACCTGCAGCGTTCGCTGGTGCTGTCCCATGCGGCGGGCGTTGGCGAGCCGCTGGACGATGATCTGGCGCGGCTGATTATGGTGCTGAAGATTAACAGCCTGTCCCGCGGTTTCTCCGGGATCCGCCTGAGCGTGATCCAGGCGCTGATTGGCCTGGTGAATGCCGGCGTGACGCCGTGGATCCCGGCCAAAGGCTCCGTCGGCGCTTCCGGCGACCTCGCGCCGCTGGCGCATATGTCGTTGACCCTGCTCGGAGAAGGTAAAGCGCGGGTACGCGGCGGCGACTGGCTGCCGGCCACCGAAGCGCTGCGTCAGGTGGGGCTGGAGCCGATTACCCTGGCGGCGAAAGAGGGGCTGGCGCTACTCAACGGCACCCAGGCCTCGACCGCTTTTGCCCTGCGCGGTCTGTTCGAAGCCGAGGATCTGTTCGCCTCCGCGGTCGTCTGCGGGGCGTTAACCACCGAAGCGGCGCTGGGCTCACGTCGTCCGTTTGATGCGCGCATCCATGAAGTGCGCGGCCAGCGCGGGCAGATTGATGCGGCGGCGTTGTATCGCCACCTGCTGACCGAAGATAGCGCGATCTCGCAGTCGCACCATAACTGCAGCAAGGTGCAGGACCCGTACTCCCTGCGCTGCCAGCCGCAGGTGATGGGCGCCTGCCTGACGCAGATCCGCCAGGCGGCTGAGGTGCTGCTGGCTGAAGCCAACGCGGTCTCCGATAACCCGCTGGTCTTTGCCGCCGAAAATGACGTCATCTCCGGCGGTAACTTCCATGCCGAACCGGTGGCGATGGCCGCGGATAATATCGCGCTGGCGATCGCCGAAATCGGCTCGCTCTCCGAGCGCCGCATCGCGCTGATGATGGACAGCCATATGTCGCAGCTGCCGCCGTTCCTCGTCAAAAATGGCGGCGTCAACTCCGGGTTTATGATTGCCCAGGTCACGGCGGCGGCCTTAGCCAGTGAAAACAAAGCGCTGTCGCACCCGCATAGCGTTGACAGCCTGCCCACCTCTGCCAACCAGGAAGACCACGTCTCGATGGCGCCGGCGGCCGGTCGCCGCCTGTGGGCGATGGCCGAGAACACCCGCGGGGTGTTGGCCGTTGAGTGGCTGGCGGCGGCGCAGGGGCTGGATATGCGCGAAGGACTGACCACCAGTCCGCTGCTGGAAGAGGCGCGTCACTTGCTGCGCGAACGCGTGCCGCACTATACGCAGGATCGCTACTTCGCCCCGGATATCGATAACGCCATTGCGCTTCTGGCGGCCCGTCACCTGACGCGTCTGCTGCCTGCCGTACTGCATTAATCACCGTTGTTCTCTGTACCCGCGTCGGGGGAAGTCATTCCCCCGACCGCCCTACACCGCATATTTGTCGTCATATAAAAAAATCAGGACACCTGTATATGCAACAACAACACAAGCCACATCTGCTGCGCGGGCTCAATGCCCGACACATTCGGTTTATTGCGCTCGGCTCCGCTATCGGCACCGGGCTGTTCTATGGCTCGGCCTCAGCCATCAAAGCGGCGGGCCCGGCGGTGCTGCTGGCCTATCTGATTGGCGGCGCGGCGGTGTTTATCGTCATGCGCGCGCTGGGCGAGATGGCGGTGCGCAACCCGGTTTCCGGCTCCTTCGGCAGCTATGCCCGCCAGTATCTCGGGCCGCTGGCCGGGTTTATTACCGGCTGGACCTACACCTTTGAAATGGTGATCGTCGCCCTGGCCGACGTCACCGCCTTCGGCATCTATATGGGATTGTGGTACCCCGATGTGCCGCGCTGGATCTGGATCCTCAGCATCATTTTCTTTATCGGCGCGATGAACCTGTGCAACGTGCGGGTATTTGGCGAGATGGAGTTCTGGCTGTCTCTGGTGAAGGTGGTGGCGATTATCGCCATGATGCTGGCGGGGGCGGGGATCATCTTCTTTGGCTTTGGCCACAGCTTCCCAGCCACCGGGCTGGAAAACCTCTGGAGCCACGGCGGCTTTGCCCCTAACGGCTGGCAGGGCGTTATCGCCTCGCTTGGCATCGTGATGTTCGCCTTCGGCGGGGTGGAGATTATCGGCGTCACCGCCGCAGAAGCGAAGGATCCGAAGAAGGTGATCCCGCAGGCCATCAATACCATTCCGCTGCGCATTATCCTGTTCTACGTCTGCACCCTGGCGGTGCTGATGGCGATCTTCCCGTGGAACAGCTTTGGCGAACAGGGGAGTCCGTTTGTGCTTATTTTCGACGGTCTGGGGATCCCGGCGGCGGCGACCATCCTTAACATCATTGTGATCAGCGCCAGCATCTCGGCGATTAACAGCGATATTTTTGGCGCCGGACGCATGATGTACGGCATGTCGAAAGAGGGGCTGGCGCCGAAAAGCTTCCAGCGCATCGCCAGCAACGGTGTGCCCTGGATGACGGTGGTGGTCATGGGCGGCGCGCTGCTGGCGGCGGTGGTATTGAACTATCTGATCCCCGAGCAGGTATTTGTGCTAATTGCTTCGCTGGCGGCATTCGCCACGGTATGGGTGTGGCTGATGATTCTGCTATCCCATTTTGCCATGCGCCGCGGTTTGTCTGCCGAAGAGCGCAGCCAGATCGCCTTTCCCATTCCGTTCTGGCCGGTTGCGCCGCTGTTGACGCTGCTGTTTATGGGGCTGGTCATCGCCGTATTAGGGATGTTTGCCGAAACGCGGATGGCGCTGATCGCCGGCCTGGTCTGGCTCGGGCTGCTGACGGTGGTGTGGTATGCGCGGGTGCGTAAAACGGCGCTGCAGGTAGCCACTGAACAGTAAGATCAATTTCCCCGGTGGCGCTGCGCTTACCGGGGCTACAAATGGCACGGACCGTAGGCCGGGTAAGGCGTCAGCCGCCGCCCGGCATAAAAGCGGCTCCGTGCCCGCGGCAATCGCCCGGCGGCGCTGCGCTTGCGCGGGCCTGGGGGTATTGTAGATACTGCTATCGGCTTGTAACGGTTTTAATCCGGTAAAAACAGTTGTTTTGTATTAATTCCGAGCACATTGCGCTCCCGAAATGTCTTCTACGTTATGTTACTCATGGCGCAGGGAGCGCACAGGGGGCGGCCAGTCGCCGCCGCCCCCTGTACCCCCGGGCTTCGGCCAGCAACATCGCCACTGCGTGGTGCCTTCGACTTATCCCTGCAGGCTTCGGGTCGGGCCGAGGCAGCGTCCTTGCAAAACACGGCCCTCAGCCCGCATCCATGCGGGCTGCCCCGGCCTTCCGGGAACGTCTCAGCGATGTTGAGGCCGCCAGCCCCGGCAGTTTCAGCGGCCCCGTGTTCGGCGGCGATTCACATACTGGGTCTGGACCCCGTAGGCCGGGTAAGGCGTCAGCCGCCACCCGGCAAAATAACCGCGCAATAGCACCGTAGGCCGGGCAAGGCGTCAGCCGCCGCCCGGCATAAAAGCGGCTCCGTGCCCGCGGCAATCGCCCGGCGGCGCTGCGCTAGCATGGGCGTGGGGGTAGTGTAGGTCGGGTAAGCGCAGCGCCACCCGAAAAACAAATGGCGCCGCGGGTACCCCGGATAAGGCGCAAGCCGCTATCCGGGGGGAAGATTAACTGAACAGGGCGGTGATGGAGGCGCTGGCGAGGGAATGGAAATGGACGTTAAAGCCGACCATCGCGCCGCTGGCCTCAGCATCCACCTCAATTTTCTCGACGTCCAGGGCGTGGACGGTGAAGATATAGCGGTGGGTTTCGCCCTTCGGCGGCGCCGCGCCGCCGTAGCCTGCCTTACCAAAATCGGTGCGGGTCTGAACGGCCTCTTCCGGCAGCTCCGCCTGACCGGAACCGGCCCCTTGCGGCAGGACGCGGGTATCGGCCGGCAGGTTAGCGACCACCCAGTGCCACCAGCCGGAGCCGGTCGGCGCATCCGGATCGTAGCAGGTCACCACAAAGCTTTTGGTTCCCGCGGGCACATCATCCCACATCAGATGCGGCGAAATATTGTCGCCATCGTAGCCCATGCCGTTGAAGACGTGACGATTAGGCAGCTTACCGCCGTCCTGGAGATCGTGACTGATCAGTTTCATGCTTCATCCTCATTGATAATGCGCTGATTAACAAAGAAGTGTAGCCTTCCCGACGACGCAATTCCGCTATTTATTCGCTAAAAAATGTTTCGTCCTGCACTGCCTGGTTGACCGCACGGGTCAGGCGGGTCAGCTGCTCGGGCGTGATGATGTACGGCGGCATCAGATAAATCAGCCGGCCAAACGGACGGATCCAGACTCCCTGCTCGACGAAAAAGCGCTGCAGGGCGGCCATGTTGACCGGGCGACGGGTTTCAACCACGCCAATAGCGCCCAGCACGCGGACGTCCGCGACCAGCGCAGATCCCCGCGCCGGGGCCAGCTCGGCCTGCAGCTGGGCTTCAATCGCCGCCACCTGCGGCTGCCATTCGCCGCTCTCCAGCAGGCGCAGGCTTTCGCCGGCCACCGCGCAGGCCAGCGGATTGCCCATAAAGGTGGGGCCGTGCATAAAGCAACCGGCTTCGCCATTGCTAATGGTTTCAGCAACCGTTCGGGTAGTGATGGCGGCGGAAAGGGTCATGGTGCCGCCGGTCAGCGCTTTGCCCAGACACAGAATGTCGGCGGTAATCCCGGCGTGTTCACAAGCGAACAGCTTGCCGGTGCGGCCAAAGCCGGTGGCAATCTCATCGGCGATCAGCAGTATCCCTTCCCGGTCGCACATTTTACGCACCCGCTTCAGCCACTCCGGATGGTACATCCGCATGCCGCCCGCCCCCTGGACGATAGGTTCGAGGATCACCGCGGCGATTTCATGACGATGCGCGGCCATCAGGCGGGCAAACGGCACCATATCCATCTCGTCCCACTCGCCGTCGAAGCGGCTTTGCGGCGCGGGGGCGAAAAGATTATCCGGCAGGTAGCCCTGCCACAGGCTGTGCATCGAGTTCTGCGGATCGCAGACCGACATCGCTCCGAAGGTATCCCCGTGATAGCCGTTGCGGAAGGTCAGAAAACGACGACGTGGTTCGCCTTTAGCCTGCCAGTACTGCAGCGCCATTTTCATCGCCACCTCTACCGCCACTGAACCGGAGTCGGCGAGGAAAACGCACTCCAGCGAGGCCGGGGTCATCGCCACCAGCTGACGGCATAGCGCTACTGCCGGCGGATGGGTGATCCCGCCGAACATGACGTGCGACATTTGGTCAATTTGCCCCTTCAGCGCCGCATTGAGGCGTGGGTGATTGTAGCCGTGGATCGCCGCCCACCAGGAAGACATACCGTCAACCAACTGTTCGCCGCCGGCGAGGGACAGCTCGCAACCGTGGGCGGACACCACCGGGTAGACCGGCAGGGGGGAAGTCATAGAGGTGTAGGGGTGCCAGATGTGGCGCCGATCGAAAGCGAGATCGTCCAGTGTCATAAGCGACTTGTAAACCATTTTGAAAACATTTAGGTTTACAAGTCTACACTGAACTTACTTACAATGAAACGTACACAAAATATTTCGCGCAGCATCGAGGCGGCAAGCGAGAACATCCCCAGGAGCATAGTTCACTATGTAACTGGGAGGCGCGAGTGCCGCCAACAAAGAGGCTGTGTGAAATAGGAAGTATACGACCTTTTGGAGAGGAAAATGGCTCACCAACCTCGCTGGACAATGTCGCAAGTAACGGAATTATTTAATAAACCGCTGATCGATCTGCTATTCGAAGCACAGCAAATCCATCGTCAACACTTTGATCCGCGCCAGGTGCAGGTCAGCACCCTGCTGTCGATCAAAACCGGCGCCTGCCCGGAAGATTGTAAATATTGCCCGCAGAGCGCACGCTACAAAACCGGCCTCGAAGCCGAGCGCCTGATGGAGGTTGAGCAGGTGCTGGAATCAGCGCGCCAGGCGAAAAACGCCGGCTCCACCCGCTTCTGCATGGGCGCGGCGTGGAAAAACCCCAATGACCGCGATATGCCTTACCTGGAGCAGATGGTGAAAGGGGTGAAGGCGCTGGGGCTGGAGTCCTGTATGACGCTCGGCACCCTGACCGACAGTCAGGCGCAGCGCCTGGCCGAAGCGGGCCTCGATTACTACAACCACAACCTTGATACCTCGCCGGAATTTTACGGCAACATCATCACCACCCGTACCTACCAGGAGCGCCTGGATACGCTGGATAAAGTGCGTGATGCTGGGATCAAAGTCTGCTCCGGCGGCATCGTCGGGCTGGGAGAGAGCGTAAAAGATCGCGCCGGACTGCTGCTGCAACTGGCTAATCTGCCGACGCCGCCGGAGAGCGTACCGATCAACATGTTGGTGAAGGTCAAGGGCACGCCGCTGGCGGATAACGACGACGTCGACGCTTTCGATTTCATCCGCACTATCGCCATCGCGCGCATCATGATGCCCACCTCCTACGTGCGTCTCTCCGCCGGCCGCGAGCAGATGAACGAGCAGACCCAGGCGATGTGCTTTATGGCCGGGGCGAACTCGATTTTCTATGGCTGCAAGCTGCTGACCACGCCGAACCCGGAAGAGGACAAAGACCTGCAGCTGTTCCGCAAGCTGGGGATCAACCCGCAGCAGACGGCGGTGCTGGAAGGCGACAATGAGCAGCAGCAGCGTCTGGAGCAGGCCTTACTCACCCCGGACACTGAGGAATATTACAACGCGGCGGCGCTATGAGCTGGCAGCAGCGAATCGATCGGGCGCTGGACGAGCGGCGGGCGGCGGAAGCTTTTCGCCGCCGCCTGCCGGTGACGCACGGCGCCGGGCGCTGGCTGGAGCGGGAAGGGGAGCGCTGGCTTAACTTCTCCAGCAATGACTATCTGGGCCTGAGTCAGCATCCGGCGATTATCGCCGCCTGGCAACAGGGGGCCACGCGCTATGGCGTCGGCGCCGGCGGCTCGGGCCACGTGAGCGGCTATAGCGAAGCCCACCGCGCGCTGGAAGAGGCGCTCGCCGACTGGCTGGGCTATCCGCGCGCATTGCTGTTTATCTCCGGCTTTGCCGCGAATCAGGCGCTGATCGCTGCCCTGGTGGAGAAAGACGATCGGATTGTCGCCGACCGTCTGAGCCACGCCTCTCTGCTGGAGGCGGCGAGCCTCAGCCCGGCGCAGCTGCGGCGCTTTACCCACAACGATCCGCAGCAGCTCGCGCAACTGCTGGCTAAGCCGCTGGCGGGCGAACAGTTGGCGGTCACTGAAGGCATTTTCAGCATGGACGGCGACAGCGCGCCGCTGGCGGCCATTCACGCCGCGACGCAGGCCGCAGGGGCAGTGTTGCTGGTGGATGACGCCCACGGTGTTGGCGTGGTCGGCGACGAAGGACGCGGGAGCTGCGCCGCGCAGGCGGTGCGCCCTGAGCTGCTGGTGGTTACCTTCGGCAAGGCCTTCGGCGTCAGCGGCGCGGCGGTGCTGTGCGACGAAGCAATGGCCGATTATCTGCTGCAGTTTGCCCGTCATCTGATCTACAGCACCGCGATGCCGCCCGCCCAGGCGGTGGCGTTGAGCGCTGCCCTGGGGATCATTCGCAGCGATGAAGGGCAGCAGCGTCGCGACATCCTGGCCGCCCGCATCCGTCAGTTCCGTGAGGGGATGGGCGAGGTGTCGCTGGGGTTGACCGACTCCGTCAGCGCGATCCAGCCGCTGATCGTCGGCGACAACGCCCGGGCGCTGAACCTGGCCTGCCGTCTACGCGACGCGGGCTGCTGGGCAACGGCGATCCGTCCACCGACGGTGCCGGTCGGCAGCGCGCGTTTGCGCCTGACCCTGACAGCCGCCCATCATACTGAAGACATTAACCGTTTACTGGAGGTGCTGCATGGCCACAGTGAATAAGCAGGCGGTGGCCGCGGCGTTTGGCCGGGCGGCCAGCGGCTATACGCAACATGATGAACTGCAGCGGCGCTGCGCCGATCTACTGCTGTGCCAGCTGGCGCGCCGCGATTTTGCGCAGGTGCTGGATGCCGGCTGCGGCCCCGGCAGTATGAGTCGCTATTGGCGTGAGGCGGGCAGCGTGGTGACCGCGCTGGATCTCTCCGCCGGGATGCTCGCCCAGGCGCAGCGTAACGACGCCGCGCAGCATTATCTGCTGGGGGATATTGAGGCGCTGCCGCTGCCGGACGCCTGCGTCGATCTGGCGTGGAGCAATCTGGCGGTGCAGTGGTGCGACGATCTACGGGCGGCAATTGGCGAGCTGTACCGGGTGGCGCGTCCCGGCGGCAGAGTGGCGTTTAGCACGCTGCTCGCCGACTCGCTGCCGGAGCTCAATCAGGCGTGGCAGGCCATCGACGACCGGCCGCATGCCAACCGTTTCCTTAGCGAAGCGGCGGTGCGCGCGGCGCTTAGCGGCCTGCGCGCGACCGGCGAGGTTCATCAGATTAGCCTGCCGTTCGCCGATGCGCTGAGCGCTATGCGCTCGCTGAAGGGCATCGGCGCCACCCATTTGCACCAGGGGCGGACCGCCGCCCCGCTTGGCCGCGGCAAACTGCGCGAGCTGCAGCTGGCCTGGCCGCAGCGGCAGGGCATCTGCCCGCTGACGTATTCTCTTTTTACAGGAGTCATTGAGCGTGACTAAACGTTTTTTTGTCACCGGGACCGATACTGAAGTCGGTAAAACCATCGCCAGCAGCGCCCTGCTGCAGGCGGCGAATCTGCTGGGTTTTCACACTGCCGGCTATAAGCCGGTGGCCTCCGGTAGCGAGCTTACCGGCGATGGGCTGCGTAATGAAGATGCGCTGGCGCTGCAGCGTCATAGTCGGGTCGCATTGCGTTACGACCAGGTGAACCCCTATACCTTCGCCGAGCCGACCTCCCCGCACATCATCAGCGCCGACGAAGGGCGGCCGATCGCCGCGGCCAGGCTCTCCAGCGGGCTGCGTGAGCTGGAAGGTCTCGCCGACTGGGTGTTGGTGGAAGGCGCCGGCGGCTGGTTTACGCCGCTCTCGGATTCCCTGACCTTCGCCGACTGGGCGCAGGCGGAACAGCTGCCGGTCATTCTGGTGGTGGGCGTTAAGCTCGGCTGTATCAACCACGCAATGCTTACCGCTCAGGCGGTACGCCAGGCGGGACTACCGCTGGCGGGGTGGATCGCCAATGACGTACAGCCGCCGGGCAAGCGTCACGCCGAATATCTGGCGACGCTGAAAAACCGACTGGCCGCGCCGTTCCTCGGCGAAATACCGTGGCTTGCCGATATCGCGCAGCGCGACGATCTCGGCCAGTATCTGGACCTCAGGGCGCTGGATCCGGCGTTATCCACTGCGCCAGCAGCGGCTCATCCAGCGCCATAATATCGCCTTCGGCGACGTTACGGCCCCGGTGCAAGACACAGAAGCGATCCGCCACCCGGCGGATAAAGGGCAGGTGCTGCTCGGCGAGCAGCACCGTCAGGCCGATATCGCGATTTAACCGCAACAGCAGATCCGCCAGCTTTTGCAGGCAGCGCGGCCCTCTGCCGCGCGAGGGTTCATCAAGGATCAGCAGCCGCGGCTGGACGATCAGCGCCCTGGCCAGCGCCAGCTGGTACTGATCGTCGTCGCTCAGCGAGGCGCCTTTGCGCTGCCGTAGGGCATAGAGCTCGGGAAAATGCTCATAAATCTCGCCGCCGCTGGCGTTAGCCCCGGGTTTCCCGGCCGCCAGGGCGATGTGCAGGTTCTCTTCCACGCTGAGTTGGGAAAAAATGCGTTTATCTTGTGGCACGTAGCCGATACCAATGGCGCTGCGCGATTGAGCGGACAGGGGGGTGAGATCCTGCGGCGGGGCGCCAATGTCATGCCAGGTCATCCGGCCGCTGGCCACCGGCAGGTGGCCAGCAATGCAGTTAACCAGGGTGGTTTTTCCCATGCCCTCGCGTCCCAGTACGCCAATGCACTCTCCCGGGCGTAGTACAAGATCGACATTCCACAGCGAATGCTGGTTGCCGTAAAAGTGATTTACTGCCTGTAAATTCAACATGGACGTTTTCTCCTTATCCTGGCGTCAGGGCGACAGAAAGATGCTGCAAAACTCTTGCCAGGAAAAAGAACGCTCGGAAAAAAGCGCTAAACGCCGATACCATCGGGCCTCGTCAGCGCCGGGGCTGCACTTTTCCGGTGCCAGACGCTAAAGGGTGGTGCAAAAAGCAGCAAAAATCGAGCGGCTTTAAGCGGATAGTTATCAAAAATAGTTCGATAAAAATTTTTCGCCACGCGGTTGACCGCAAAAGGCGACAGGCGCCGGGCGGCGGTGGTCTTGGGCTGCGGACAGTTATCCACTATTCCTGTGGATAACCTTGTGTATTAGAGTTAGAAAACCTGCGGTAAGCTAGAGCGTACGCGGCTTGCGGCTGAATTGGCGCGAAAGGCGTCTTTTCTTTAAAGATCTTAAATATCAGCTTGTTAGATAAAATCAATGGGTGTAAGAAAAGCGTCATCTGCTGCCATAAAAGTTTCACCCGTCCGCTTGACAAATGTTAAAAGGTAAAATTTTCTGGGGATAACCCTGGCGGCCGGAGGATTATTCCGTCTGACGCGCGTTTTGCACCCAGCTTGCTAGCCAATAAGACCCTTTTGTGGCGTTATCATAAGTACGCACTGTTTAAATATCCAGTATAATTTATTGGCAAAAAACGGTCCGGGGGGTAGAATTAAACACCGGCCGCTAATTCTTTTTTCAGGTTCTGATTGATGAGTAAATCGTTTGTACTGCATTCCGCCTTTCGCCCCTCCGGAGACCAACCGGAAGCCATCCGCCGCCTGGAAGAGGGGCTGGAGGATGGGCTTGCGCATCAGACGCTACTGGGGGTTACCGGCTCCGGTAAAACCTTTACCATCGCCAACGTGATTGCCGACCTACAGCGGCCGACGATGGTGCTGGCGCCAAACAAAACCCTGGCGGCTCAGCTCTACGGCGAGATGAAAGAGTTTTTCCCGGAGAATGCCGTCGAGTATTTCGTCTCCTACTACGATTACTATCAGCCGGAAGCCTACGTTCCCAGCTCAGATACCTTCATTGAGAAGGACGCCTCGGTTAACGAACATATTGAGCAGATGCGTCTGTCGGCCACCAAAGCGCTGCTCGAGCGGCGCGACGTAGTGGTGGTGGCGTCAGTCTCGGCGATCTACGGCCTCGGCGACCCGGACCTGTATCTGAAAATGATGTTGCATCTGACGGTCGGTATGCTGATTGACCAGCGAGCGATCCTGCGTCGTCTGGCCGAACTGCAGTATACCCGCAACGATCAGGCCTTCCAGCGCGGCACTTTTCGCGTGCGCGGCGAGGTGATCGACGTCTTCCCGGCGGAATCCGACGATATCGCCCTGCGCATTGAGCTTTTTGACGAAGAGGTCGAGCGTCTGTCGCTGTTCGACCCGCTCACCGGCCACGTCGAAGGGACGGTGCCGCGCTATACCATTTATCCCAAGACCCACTATGTGACGCCGCGGGAGCGCATCGTCCAGGCGATGGAAGAGATCAAGCTGGAGCTGGCGGAGCGGCGCAAGGTGCTGCTGGCCAACAACAAGCTGCTGGAAGAGCAGCGCTTAACCCAGCGTACCCAGTTTGACCTCGAAATGATGAACGAGCTGGGTTACTGCTCGGGCATTGAAAACTACTCGCGCTTTCTCTCCGGGCGCGGGCCCGGCGAGCCGCCGCCGACCCTGTTCGACTATCTGCCGGCGGATGGCCTGTTGGTGATTGACGAATCCCACGTCACGGTGCCGCAGATCGGCGGTATGTACCGGGGCGACCGGGCGCGCAAAGAGACGCTGGTGGAATACGGTTTCCGCCTGCCGTCGGCGCTGGATAACCGGCCGATGAAGTTTGAAGAATTTGAAGCGCTGGCGCCGCAAACCATCTATGTGTCGGCGACCCCGGGCGCCTATGAGCTGGATAAATCCGGCGGCGAGGTTGTGGATCAGGTGGTGCGGCCGACCGGTCTGCTTGACCCAATCATCGAAGTGCGCCCGGTGGCGACTCAGGTCGACGATCTGCTGTCAGAGATCCGCCTGCGCACGGCCATCAACGAGCGCGTGCTGGTCACCACTCTCACCAAGCGGATGGCGGAGGACTTAACCGAGTACCTTGAGGAGCACGGCGAGCGCGTGCGCTATCTGCACTCGGATATCGACACCGTCGAGCGCATGGAAATCATCCGCGACCTGCGTCTTGGCGAGTTTGACGTGCTGGTGGGGATCAACCTGCTGCGTGAGGGGCTGGATATGCCTGAGGTGTCGTTGGTGGCGATCCTGGATGCGGATAAAGAGGGCTTCCTGCGTTCTGAACGCTCGCTGATCCAGACCATCGGCCGCGCGGCGCGCAACGTCAACGGCAAGGCCATCCTCTACGGCGATAAGATCACCCCCTCCATGGCCAAAGCCATTGGCGAGACCGAGCGTCGACGGGAGAAACAGCAGCGCTACAACGAAGAGCACGGCATCGTGCCGCAGGGGCTCAATAAGAAAGTGGTGGATATCCTGCAGCTGGGCCAGGGCCTGGCGAAAACCAAAGCCAAAGGGCGCGGTAAAGCGAAGGCCGTTGAGCCTGCCGGGCTTAGCGCTGTGGATATGACGCCAAAAGCGCTGCAGCAGAAAATCCACGAGCTGGAAGGGCAGATGATGCAGCACGCGCAGAACCTCGAGTTTGAGGAGGCGGCGCAAATACGCGACCAGCTGCATCAGCTGCGCGAGCTGTTTATCGCCGCCTCCTGATTCTGGGCGCAGACCGGCGGAGTGGACGTGCGGGGTATAGTGAAGGCGCGCTTCTCTTATCGTCCTGCTTGCCAGATAACAAACATTTGAGAAGAAAAAAGGCCGCGTTGCGGCCTTCTTAATGTTTGCTTAATCTCGCCAGGCGACACTATCTTCAACCTGATGAGGATAGCGCCCATGCAAAAAATTAACTTCCGTGAATATCTGGCGGTCGCCACCGCCCTGGTCATTATTGTTGCCTTCTTCCATCAATGGGTGCTGACGTTCTGACCCCCGCGCTGCGGGAATAGCACCCACGCGCGGACCCCTGGCCCTGGCTGTCGGTTATGCAAAAAAAACTGTGCGTCATGCAGCTGAGCGATGCGCGTGACGATGCTCAGTCCGAGGCCAATGCCGCCGTAGCGACTGTCCATGCGCACGAAGGCTTTACTGAGTTCGCCGCTTTTCGCCTCATCGATCCCCGGCCCTTCATCTTCCACCGCCATCACCGGCATCAGGCCTGCTTTCACCGACACGCGGATCGTCGACCCTTCAGGGCTGTAGCGGTGAGCATTCTCCACCAGATTGCGCAGGATCACGCGGATTAACGTCGCATCGCCAGAGACGACGGCCTCGTTTTCGATATCCGTCAGCAGCAGCCGCTGCTGACGCTGCGCCAGCATAGCCTCCAGTTCGTCCTGCAGGGGTTTTACCACGTCATCCAGCAACAGCACCTGCTGGTAGCTGCCGGCGGAGAAGGACTGGCCGACGCGCGCCAGCTGCAGCAGCTGGGAAATGCTGGTGGTCATCTGATCGAGACGCTGGATCAGCGGGTCGACGCCCATGCCATGCACTTTCGCCAGCAGCTCAAGGTGCAGCCGCAGCCCGGCCAGCGGGGTGCGTAGCTCATGCGCCACGTCGGCGGTAAACAGCCGCTCGCGGTCGAGGGTCAGATTGAGGCGGGAAACCAACTGATTCAGGGCGGTGGTCACCGCCGTGACTTCGGGCACCGATTCGCTGAGTACGATAGGAGTGAGGTTGTCCGGCGTGCGGTTCTCCAGTTCGCTTTGCAGTCGTGAAAGCGGGCGGGTGATCTTGCGCACCGCCAGCATGCTGATATACAGCGCCAGGCCAACGATCAGCAGGCTCGGCACCAGCAGGCTGGCAACCGCTTCCCGTACCTCATGCTCCACATGTTTCTGGTTGTTGTGCCCTTCGATAGCGCTGGCCACCAGCAGCTGGATCTGCTCTTTGCTCTCATGCCATAGCCAGAAGACGCTTATCAGCTGGCAGACCACCAGGATGGCGCCGATGGTCAGCAGCAGCCGGTGGCGCATGGTCCAGGTTTCAGTTGCAAACAGAGCCATGGTCTATTCCGTGTCGATGTTGTTAGCCAGCATATAGCCAAAGCCCCGGACGGTGCGGATCCGCGATTTGCCAATCTTTTCGCGTAGGTTGTGAATATGCACTTCCAGGGTATTGGTCGCCGGCTCGTTGTCCCAGCTGTAAATGTCGTTGTAGAGGATCTCGCGATGCACCGGGCTACCGGCTTTCATCATCAGCCGCGACAGCAGGGCATACTCTTTCGGCGTAAGATCCAGCGCCGTTTCACCCAGCCACACCAGGCGGCGAGTGACGTTAAGGCGCAGATTGCCGACGCTGATTTCATTATCGCCCTGGTTGTTATGCCGGCGGAGCAGGGCGCGAATGCGCGCATTGAGTTCCTCCAGGGCAAAGGGTTTTACCAGATAGTCATCCGCTCCGGTATCGAGACCGCTAATGCGATCCTCAAGCGTATCGCGGGCGGTGAGGATCAGCACCGGCTGGGTCATTTTCTCCCGCCGCATGCGGGAGAGAAAATGCAGCCCGTCTTCATCCGGCAGGCCGAGATCCAGCACGATCAGGCTGTAATGATTGCTGGCCAGCGATAGCGCGGCTTCGTGCGCGGTGGAGACGCCGTCGCACACGTATCCTTCACTTTGCATCGCCAGAATTAACCCCTGCAACAGCAGCGCATCGTCTTCAATGACTAAGATTTTCATCAACCAGCCTCTCTACATGGCGTTAAGATATCATCTGCCGCCTGGTACTCGCGGGTGCTGACGCCGAGCAGGCCGAGCAGGGTGGAGAACAGATTATCCTGCGAGTAATTCTCTTTTTGCGCCCGCTGCTGCAGACAGTGCGCGGAAATACCGTAGCGCTGCTGGTAGTCGGCGGAGAGCCACAGCGCCATCGGCACATGTTTCTGCGTATCCGGCGCGATGGAATACGGCAGACCATGCAAATAGACGCCATCTTCTCCCAGCGATTCGCCGTGGTCGGACAAATAAACCAGGCTAGTGGTAAATTTATCCTGTTTAGATTGCAGTAGTTTTATCGCTTTATCAACGACATAGTCGACATAAAGGATGGTGTTGTCATAGGTATTGGTCAACTGCTCCCGGGTACAGCCCTGGATCTCATTGGTGTCGCAGGTCGGCGTGAATTTGCGAAACGCCGCTGGATAGCGATTGTAGTACGTCGGACCGTGGCTGCCGATGGTATGCAGCACAATAATGCCATCCTGTTGCAGGTTATCGATATAGCTGTCGAGATTATGGAACAGGACGTCATCGTAGCACTCGCCATCGATGCACTGCCCGGTGAGCTTCAGGTCGGTGACGTTCTGGTGTGGTACCCGGTCGCAGGCGCCTTTGCAGCCGCCGTCATTATCGTTCCACAGCACCTGGATCCCTGCGCGTTGTAGAATATCCAGGACGCCTTCCTGATGGTGCGCCAGCTCTTCGTCATAATGCGCGCGCGGCATATTGGAGAACATGCACGGCACGGAAACTGCGGTTGCCGTGCCGCAGGAAGTGGTATGCGGAAAATAGATCACGCCGTCCTGCCGCATCAGCGGGTTGGTGTCGCGCGAATAGCCGCCCAGTGAGAAGTTATCCGCTCGCGAAGTCTCGCCGAGCACGACGATCGTCAGGTTCTTACGGGGAGCGTTATGCATCACCGCTTTCTGCGTGGCATCTTCGCCAATCTTCACCAGCGGCAGGTTGTCCATCCGATGATGAGCATACCAGGAGTTCACGGCCACAATGCTGTTGGAAGGGCTCAGGGATTTCACCAGCTCTTTGTTGTTACGGAACACCGAGGCGTAATCTTTGTAGAACAGCGCGGCCACCAGAATAATCAGCAGCGCCGAAACGGCGATATTGAGCAGGCGCATCGCCGCGCCGCGCCATCGCGTGGCGGGCTTACGGATTTTCACCCACCAGGCGACGAATACCGCCAAAACCCCGGAAAGGCCGAGGACGGCAATCATTTCGCCGGAGAGTAGAGCAAAGCTTTCCGCCGGAGTGGTGTCGAGGATATTGGTGATCATGCTGCGGTCGATCACCACGCCAAAGTTCCAGATGAAGTATTGCGCCGAGGCGCTGAGCAGAATGAACAGGCTAATCACCAGCCGGTCCAGCTTCAGGAACGAGGCGAGAGTGGTGAGGATATTCATCACGCTAATGGCCACGATCGGCATACTGAGGAATACCAGCCAGTTATGCAGGCTATTTACCGGCAGTAACGGGAAAACCTGGCGATAAAAAGCCAGGTTGAGACAGATACCGATATAGCAAGCAAAGAGAATCAGATAAGTCGTGCGGCTGACCACCGGCCGACGCAGAGGCAATAACGACATAATGCACACCCACAGAAAAAGATGAGGGTATAGTGCCAGCCCTATTTTAAGACAACCTTAAGATTTTAAGGTGCGCCGAAGAGGGCCGCCTCCGGCGCGCAGGATCAGCCCGGCAGCTGGATCGCTTTCTCCAGCGCCCCGCGGAGCAGCGCCCGGTCATGACGATAGGGAACGTCGCTGGCCTCCAGCGGCGTCTGGATCACCAACCGGTCGTCGATGCCGCTGATATCGGCTTTTGGACCGGCGATCACCGCATCCACCACCCGTTTGCCTACATAGCGCTCCATAATCGCGATGCGCTCCGCCAGCGACAGCCTCGCGGCCGGGCTATGCTCTTTGCCGAGGTTATCGATAAAAACCATCGGCGCCGGGGTGCGGCGCAACGCCTGGGCCATCTCGTCGAGCAACAGGATCGGCAGCAGGCTGGTGTAAAAACTGCCCGGCCCAATGAGGATCAAATCGGCTTCGGCAATAGCCTCCACCGCCTCGCGGGTGGCCGGTACCGGCGGGGTGAGCATCAGCTCCTGCGGCACATTATCAAGCTGATCAATATTCACTTCGCCATAAACTTCATGGCCTTCATGATCGAGCGCCATCAAATCCACCGGTTGTTCTGACATCGGGATCAGGAAAGCGTCCACTTTCAGCAGGTTTCTGATCAAATTGATCGCCTCTAACGGCCGCACGCTCAGGTGATCCAGCGCCTTTAACATCAAATTTCCGAGGTTATGCCCGGAAAGCTCGCCGTTACCGCCAAAACGATACTCAAACATCGCCGACGCTACGCTCGGCTCGGCAATTAACTGATTGATGCAATTGCGCATATCGCCCCAGGCAATGCCACCTTCCGAACGACGGATCCGCCCGGTGGAACCCCCGTTATCGGTGGTGGTGACAATGCCGGTCAGCCGTGAACCGAGCGAGGAGAGGGAGGACATCACCCGGCCCAAACCATGCCCGCCGCCGAGCGCTACCACCCGATCGAGGTCAGCGAATGTACGATTGCGCATAGAAATTCCTTATTTCACATAAACGGCCACACACTACCCGATCTACCCCTAAAAGACGATGGGAGGAGCCCGACAAACTGACCGACATCAAGGCAAAAAAATGATTTATGGCTATTCTGTAGCGAAAATGCACGAAGATAGCGATATGTATAAGATTATATAGCGAAATCGCCAATGGCGAAACTGCCTGTAACGCGCTACTATCGACATAACCTGTTAACACTCTAGCCTCTTCGCCTGTGTCAAAAGATATGGCGATTTGGCCGCGACGCCGCCGGTTGTCGCCAGGGCGTGGAAAGAAATGACCGCGTCTCCCGTATTTGGAAAGGTGTATATGGCCTCACAGCTTACCGATGCATTCGCGCGTAAGTTTTATTACCTGCGTCTGTCGATTACCGATGTGTGCAACTTCCGTTGCACCTACTGCCTGCCGAACGGTTACAAGCCCGGCGCCGTCAATAACAATGGCTTTCTCAGCGTAGACGAAGTACGCCGGGTTACGCGCGCTTTCTCCGCGCTGGGCACCGAAAAAGTTCGCCTCACCGGTGGGGAACCCTCCCTGCGCCGCGACTTTACCGAGATCATTGCCGCTGTGCGTGAAAACCCGGCGATCCGTCAGATTGCGGTCACTACCAACGGTTACCGCCTGGCGCGCGATGTCGAACGCTGGCGCGATGCTGGCCTGACGGCGATTAACGTCAGCGTTGATAGCCTCGACGCCCGCCAGTTCCATGCCATCACCGGCCAGGATAAGTTCCACCAGGTGATGGACGGCATTGACGCCGCCTTCGCCGCCGGCTTTGACAAGGTAAAGGTGAATACCGTGCTGATGCGTGATGTTAACCATCACCAGCTCGATACCTTCCTCGCGTGGATCCAACCCCGTCGTATCCAGCTGCGCTTTATTGAGCTGATGGAAACCGGTGAAGGCAGCGACCTGTTCCGCCGTCACCATCTCTCCGGCATGGTGCTGCGCGATGAACTGCTGCGCCGCGGCTGGATCCATCAGATCCGCCAGCGCAGCGATGGCCCGGCGCAGGTCTTTTGTCACCCGGACTACGCCGGCGAGATCGGTCTCATCATGCCGTATGAAAAAGACTTCTGCGCCACCTGCAATCGGCTGCGCGTCTCGTCCGTTGGCAAACTGCACCTGTGCCTGTTTGGCGAAGGCGGCGTCGACCTGCGCGACCTGATGGCCGAAGACCAGCAGCAGGCCGCGCTGGAGGCGCGGATCGCCGAAGCCTTAACCCATAAAAAGCAGACCCATTTCCTGCATCAGGGCAACACCGGTATTACGCAGAACCTGTCCTATATTGGCGGTTAATCGTTTTCGAAAGGAGCATTCAGATGAGCCAGGCTAGCGCTGAGTTTATCCCGACCCGTATTGCTATTCTTACCGTTTCTAGTCGTCGCGGCGAAGAGGACGACACTTCCGGTCACTGGCTGCGCGAGGCGGCGCAGGAGGCGGGGCACCAAGTCGTCGAGAAGGCGATCGTCAAAGAGAATCGCTACGCCATCCGCGCTCAGGTATCGGCGTGGATAGCCAGCGATAACGTGCAGGTGGTGCTGATCACCGGCGGCACCGGTTTTACCGACGGCGATCAGGCGCCGGAAGCGCTGCTGCCGTTGTTTGACCGTGAGGTCGAAGGCTTTGGCGAAGTGTTCCGCATGCTGTCCTTCGAAGAGATCGGCACCTCGACGCTGCAGTCCCGGGCCGTGGCCGGCGTCGCCAACCGCACGCTGATTTTCGCCATGCCGGGCTCAACCAAAGCCTGCCGTACGGCGTGGGACAACATCATCGCCCCGCAGCTTGATGCCCGCACCCGTCCCTGTAACTTCATTCCACACCTGAAGAAATAATCTATGTCACAACTGACCCATATTAACGCCGCGGGCGAAGCCCATATGGTCGATGTCTCCGGCAAAGCGGAAACGGTGCGCGAAGCGCGCGCCGAGGCTTATGTCGAAATGCAGGCGACGACCCTGGCGATGATTATCGACGGCAGCCACCATAAAGGCGACGTGTTCGCCACCGCGCGTATCGCCGGGATCCAGGCGGCCAAACGCACCTGGGAGCTGATCCCGCTGTGTCATCCGCTGATGCTCAGCAAAGTGGAAGTCAATCTGCAGGCGCAGCCGGAACATAACCGGGTGCGCATTGAATCGCTCTGCCGACTCACCGGGAAAACCGGCGTTGAGATGGAAGCATTGACCGCCGCCTCGGTTGCCGCGCTGACCATTTACGATATGTGCAAAGCGGTGCAGAAGGATATGGTGATTGGCCCAGTGCGCCTGCTGGCGAAAAGCGGCGGCAAGTCCGGCGATTTTAAGGTGGGTGAATGCCATGATTAAGGTTCTGTTTTTTGCCCAGGTGCGCGAGCTGGTCGGTACCGATTCGCTGACCCTTGATGCCAGCGAACTGGCGACTGTCGAAGCGGTTCGTCAGCAGCTTGCCGCCCGCGGCGATCGCTGGGCGCTGGCACTGGAGGAGGGCAAGCTTCTGGCGGCGGTTAACCAGACGCTAACCTCTTTCGAACATCCAGTGGCCAGCGGCGACGAAGTGGCGTTCTTCCCACCGGTAACGGGGGGCTGACATGACGCAAACCCGTATCGTGGTCAGCCCGGCGCGCTTTAGCGTCAGTGAGGAATATCCCTGGCTGGCGGAACGCGATGAAGACGGCGCGGTGGTCACCTTCACCGGTAAAGTGCGTAACCACAACCTCGGCGACAGCGTGAAGGCGCTGACCCTCGAGCACTATCCGGGGATGACTGAAAAATCGCTGGCGGAAATTGTCGAGCTGGCGCGCGAGCGCTGGCCGCTGGGCCGGGTGACGGTTATCCATCGCATCGGCGAAATGTGGCCGGGGGAAGAGATTGTGTTTGTCGGCGTCACCAGCGCTCACCGCGGCAGCGCCTTCGCCGCCGGCGAGTTTATTATGGATTACCTGAAAACCCGCGCGCCGTTCTGGAAGCGTGAAGCGACGCCGGATGGCGAACGCTGGGTCGACGCCCGCGACAGCGATCGCCAGGCGGCAGAGCGCTGGTAGTGTGATACGCTTACAGGGTGAAACTTTGTTAATCAGGAGAGAGTCATGGACAGATATCCGCGTTCCGATTCAATAGTGCAGGGCCGTACCGGCCTGCAGACTTACATGGCGCAGGTGTACGGCTGGATGACGGTCGGCCTGCTGCTGACGGCGTTTATCGCGTGGTTTGCAGCGAATACTCCGGCGGTGATGATGTTCGTCTTTTCGAGCAAAATCACTTTCTTCGGGCTGATTATTGCCCAGCTGGCGCTGGTGTTTGTGCTGTCGGGAATGGTGCAGCGGCTGAGCGCCGGGATGGCCACCACGCTGTTTATGCTCTATTCGGCGCTGACCGGACTGACGCTATCGAGCATTTTTATCGCCTATACCTATTCATCGATCGCCAGCACCTTTGTGGTCACCGGCGGGATGTTTGGGGCGATGAGCCTGTATGGTTACACCACGAAGCGCGATCTGAGCGGCTTCGGCAGCATGCTGTTTATGGGGCTGATTGGCATCGTGCTGGCGTCGCTGGTCAACCTGTGGCTGAAGAGCGAGGCGCTGATGTGGGCCGTGACCTATATTGGGGTGGTGCTGTTTGTCGGTCTGACGGCGTATGACACCCAGAAGCTGAAAAACATCGGCGAGCAGATTGATACCCGCGACAGCTCCACGCTGCGTAAATACTCGATCCTCGGCGCCTTAACGCTGTATCTGGACTTCATCAACCTGTTCCTGATGCTGCTGCGTATTATGGGCAACCGCCGCTAACCTCTTTATATCACGGGGTTGCATCTCCGAACGCCCGGCAAGCGCAGCGCCGCCGGGCGAGATTTCAGGCACGGTACCCTTGATTTTGCCGGGTGGCGGCTGCGCCTTACCCGGCCTACAGGATCCTCTCACAGGCTCACACTCCGTAGGCCCGCGCAAGCGTAGCGCCGCCGGGCGATGGCATCAGACACGGTACCCGTGGTGCTGCCGGGTGGCGGCTGCGCCTTACCCGGCCTACAGGCTCACACTCCGTAGGCCCGCGCAAGCGCAGCGCCGCCGGGCGAGATATCAGGTACGGTACCCGTGGTATTGCCGGGCGGCGGCTACGCCTTACCCGGTCTACAGGCTCCTCTCACAGACTCACACCCCGTAGGCCCGCGCAAGCGCAGCGCCGCCGGGCGAGATATCAGGCACGGTACCCTTGATTTTGCCGGGTGGCGGCAGGCGCCTTACCCGGCCTACAGGATCCTCTCACAGGCTTACACTCCGCAGGCCCGCGCAAGCGCAGCGCCGCCGGGCGAGATATCAAATACGGTACCCGTGGTATTGCCGGGCGGCGGCTACGCCTTACCCGGCCTACAGGATCCTCTCACAGGCTCACACTCCGTAGGCCCGCGCAAGCGCAGCGCCGCCGGGCGAGATATCAGGCACGGTACCCTTGATTTTGCCGGGTGGCGGCTGCGCCTTACCCGGCCTACAGGATCCTCTCACAGGCTCACACTCCGTAGGCCCGCGCAAGCGCAGCGCCGCCGGGCGATGGCATCAGGCACGGTACCCGTGGTGCTGCCGGGTGGCGGCTGCGCCTTACCCGGCCTACAGGCTCTTCTCACAGGCTTACACCCCGTAGGCCCGTGCAAGCGCAGCGCGACCAGGCCGTTTCATTCGCGGGCCAGCTTGCGCTGGTTCTTTTGCCGCAGCCTTTTCGCCCGGCTCTCCAGCAGCAGATAGGCCACCGTCGCCAGCAGCAATGGCAGGAAATAATAGAGCGCGCGCCAGGCGAGCAGGGCGGCAATGATCGCGCCCTTCGAAATATCTTCCCCGGAGAGCATGGCGATAAACACCGCCTCCAGCACGCCGATCCCAGCCGGAATATGGATAATCACCCCGGCGATACTGCTCACCAGCAGCACCCCTAATACCAGAAAATAGTTAATCTCGCTGCCCAACAGCAGCCAGATTATCGCCCCCATCGCCATCCAGTTCGCCGCCGAGAGCCCCATCTGCAGCAGCGCGAAGCGCCAGGAGGGCAGCACCAGCCGCTGGCCTTTAATCGTCAGGTGACGGCGTTTGGCGAACGCGCAGCCGAACAGATAGCAAAGCGTAAGGATCAGCATCACCCCGCCGATAATACGCAGAGTGGTCTGGCTGATGTACCAGTGCGGCGGCAGCTTCACCAGATCTGCCGTGAATATCACCCCGCCCAGCAGAATATAGCCCAACCAGTTGGTGGTAATGCTTAAGGAAAAAATACGGGTGATGGTGCTGCCGTTCAGCCCCAGCCGCGAGTACAGCCGGTAGCGCATACCGATCCCGCCGACCCAGGTGCTGAGTGTCAGGTTGAAGGCGTAGCAGATAAACGACACCAGCATGACCTGGCGTTTCGCCAGCTTGTGCCCGCAATAGGCCCGACCGAGCAGATCGTAGCAGCCGTAAATGAGGTAGCTGACGATAACCAGCGCAATGGCGCTAAACAAGGCCAGCCGATCGTAGCCGCGGATCACCTTCCACACGTCCTGCCAGTCGACTTTTTGTGCGTAGATCACCAACAGGACGATGACGGCGATAAAAAAGAGCACGGTCAGCACTCTTTTCGCCATCCGCCAGCGGGGATGTGATTTGCTCATAGTGGATTATCCCTGGCTGGAGACTCGACGCGGTCCTGAGTTTCAATTTCCGGCTGGACCGGCGGGCTGACTCTGGCCAGCCGCGGGGTATGAGCCGGTAACCAGCCGACCCATGCCGGGAAGTGGCGCAGAAAGTGGAAAGCCATCACGCTGACGCCCAGCCGCCACCAGTTGCGTTTCGGCAGCATCGTTTTATCGATCCGCTGGCAATCCCGGGCGATAAGCCCGTTGAGATTATCGCGCAGCGTCTGGTTAAACACCCGATCGTGGATGATCAGATTGGCTTCCAGATTCAGCGACAGGCTAAGCGGATCCAGGTTGCTTGACCCAACGGTGGCCCAGTGGTCGTCTGCCAGAGCGACCTTGCCATGCAGCGGGCGACGGCGATATTCGTAAATCTGCACCCCGCCCTTAACGAGATAGTGATAGAGCAGGTGGGCGCCAAACTTCACAATGGGAATATCCGGTTCGCCCTGCACGATCAGCTTAACCCGTACTCCGCGCCGCGCGGCATTGCGCATCGCATGCAGCAGGCGGTAGCCGGGGAAAAAATAGGCGTTAGCGATAATCACTTCCCGGCGGGCGCTGGTCAGCATCTTCAGGTAGTGGCGTTCAATATCGTCGCGGTGATCCTGGTTGTCGCGCCAGACGAACAGCGCCTGCGCCTCGCCGGGGGTCTGGTTAATCTCCGGCTGGTGGCGACGACGTCGCCACCAGCGGCGGGCGGTTTCGCTGTTGGGCAGGTTTTCCAGCTCGAACTGCAGGATGTCGAGCACCACCGGTCCTTCGACCTGCACCGCATAATCCTGCTTCGCCTCCGGACCGTAGTCGCTCATATGTTCGGCGGAGTAGTTAATACCGCCGACAAAGGCGGTGGTGTCGTCGATTACCACGATTTTACGGTGCATGCGACGGAACAGATTGGTGCGCATCCCCATCAGCTTAGGACGCGGATCGTAGTAGCGGAAAATCACGCCAGCGGCGGTGAGCTCACCGACAAATTCATCGCTGAGATCCGGGGAACCATAGCCATCGAGGAGCACCTCCACCTGGATGCCACGGCGGGCAGCCTCGAGCAGGACCGCGTGCAGCCGCCGGCCTACCTCATCTTCAAACCAGATAAAGGATTCGAGGATCACCCGCCGGCTGGCGCGACCGATGGCCGCAAACAGCGCCGGATAGTACTGGTCGCCATTCTCCAGTAGCGTAATGCGGTTGCCTTCCTGCCAACGACATTTCACAAATGTATCTCCACGCTAAGGGGTGCATGATCGGACAGATGCCGCCATTGTTTAAGGGCCAGCGCCTTCGGGCGACTGGCGTGGGCGTTCTTGACGTAAATGCGGTCGAGGCGCAGCAGCGGAAAACTGACCGGAAAGGTGCGCGCCGGCCGTCCGCGGGCGCGGGTAAAGATCTCTTCCAGCCCGGCCTGGGCTTTTAACGGCTGGTTAGCCTGCTGACGCCAGTCGTTAAAATCGCCAGCCACCACCACCGGCTCGCCCGCGGGCAGGGTATTGACCCACTCCGCCAGCATGGTCAACTGCGCCTGCCGTTGGTCGGCGCGTAGACCGAGATGGACGCAAATCACGTGAATAGTTATCCCGCTCCGCGGCGGCACGATGCGGCAGTACAGCAGGCCGCGCTTCTCCCCGTTGCCGACCGAGATATCGCGATTTTCGTAGTATTCAATGGGAAAGCGCGACAGCACGGCGTTGCCGTGGTGGCCTTCCGGATAAACCGCATTGCGCCCGTAGGCGTAGTCGCTCCACATGGTGTCGGCGAGAAATTCATAATGGGTCGTATCCGGCCAGTTTTCGATGTGCAGCGGATGTACCTCATGAGCGCCCATCACCTCCTGCAGGCAAACAATATCCGCGCTAACGCTGCGCACGGCGTCGCGCAGTTCGGGCAAAATAAAACGCCGATTAAACGCCGTAAAGCCTTTATGGGTGTTAATTGTCAGCACGTTCAACGAAAATCCCGCCGTTGGCTCAGCCATAATTCTCCAGTAAATGTCACTTTCCTGAATAAAATAGTGTAGTAGACGTCACAAAAAGATGCGGTGTTACGGAATTTTCCGTAAAGTGCGGTACTCTGAGTAGCAGAGAAAAATCCTTCAGGAGAGAAGCCATGAAGTGGCAACAACGTGTACGCGTCGCAACGGGTCTTAGTTGCTGGCAGATTATGTTGCATCTACTGGTCGTGGCAGTACTGGTGATGGGTTGGATGAGCGGCGCGCTGGTGCGCGTCGGATTGGGACTGTGCGTCCTCTACAGCGTCACGCTGCTGGCGATGCTGTTTTTACAGCGTCACCATGAGGCGCGCTGGCGCGATGTGGGAGACTTCCTTGAGGAGCTCACCACGACCTGGTACTTCGGCGCGGCCATGATAGCGCTGTGGCTGCTGTCGCGCGTGCTGCACAACAACCTGCTGCTGGCCCTCGCCGGGCTGGTGATACTGGCAGGCCCGGCGGTGGTCTCGCTGCTGGCGAAAGATAAGAGCCGTTACCCTAAAGCGTTCGGGCTACAACAAGGCGGCAACGCAGCGAATCCCCAGAAGCATAGATAACTATGCGACTGGGGTGAGTAAGGAAAGCCAACGCCGTTGTAGTTTGAACGATGACGGGTATTACGCAATCTTCCTTCGGAACATCGCATACGCCGCTGAGCCGGTGGTGGCCGCTATGACCAGTAGCGGCCACAAACTTCCCCACACAATCTCCAGACTCGCATCCTTCAGATAAATTTGCTTGGTGATATCGGTAAAGTGGCGGATGGGATTTATCCAGGTCAGATCCTGCAGCCACTGCGGCATGTTTTCCACTGGTGAGACGTACCCCGACAGGAGAATAGCCGGCATCATAAAGACGAACACGCCGATAAACGCCTGCTGCTGGGTAGCGCACAGCGACGAAATCAATAAGCCAAAGCCCACCAGCGATAGACCGTAAATCACCATGGTGAAATAGAACAGCAGCAGCGAGCCGGCAAACGGGATCTGATAGGCCCAGATACCAATCGCCAGCACGATAGTTGCCTGCAGGGTGGCGACGATCAGCGCCGGCACCGCCTTGCCAACGAAAATTTGCCAGGTGGCGAGGGGGGAGACCAGCAGCTGGTCAAGGGTGCCCTGCTCGCGCTCGCGAGCCACCGACAGCGAGGTGACGATCATCACCCCGATGGTAGTGATCATGGCGATAAGCGACGGCACCACGAACCATTTATAGTCGAGATTCGGGTTGTACCAGTTGCGCACCACCAGCTCGCTGTTGTTCGGCTTCGCTTTACCCTCCAGCAGCTCCTGCTGATAGTTTTTCACAATCTGTTGCAGATAGTTGGCGGCGATTTGCGCGCTGTTGGAGTTGCGTCCGTCGAGCAGAAGCTGCAGCGGGGCGGTTTGATAGTTATCCAGATTGCGCGAGAAATCGGCCGGGAAGCGCACCACCAGCAGAGCTTTTTGTTCATCGATGGTCGGCTGGATCGCCTGCGGGCTTTGCAGCAGCAGGACGTGGGTAAAGGCTTTGGCGCGGGCAAAGCGCTGAGTGAGTTCCACCGCGTGGCGACCGCTGTCCTCGTTGTAGATAGCGATGGTGGCGTTGGTCACCTCCAGCGTCGCGGCAAAGGGAAACAGCAGCACCTGAATCAGCACCGGCATGATTAAAATCGCCCGCGTCTGCGGCTCGCGCAGCAGCGACTGCAGCTCTTTGCGGATTAATGTCCATAAACGGTGAAACATAATAGCTCCTTTGGCCCATTCAACCACGCCGGGCGGCACTGCGTTTGCCCGGCCTACGGGATCGGCGAACCGTATAATCGATGTTGGTTAAACCGTAGGCCCGGTCGGCGCAGCGCCACCGGACAAAACCTAATCCAGACGCCGTTTGGTTTTCAGCCACGTCAGACCGATAAACATCACCGCCGACGCAATCAAAAACAGCACGTTGACCAGCAGCACCACCGGAATATTGCCCGCCAGAAACAGGCTTTGCAGAGTACTAACGAAATAGCGCGCCGGGATCACATAGGTCACCGCGCGGATCACCGCCGGCATACTGTCTATCTGGAAAATAAACCCGGACAGCATAATCGACGGTAAAAAGGCGGCGTTCAGCGCCACCTGCGCGGCGTTAAACTGGTTGCGGGTAATGGTTGAGATCAGCAGCCCCATCCCCAGGGTGCTGAGCAAAAAAAGACTAGTGATGACAAACAGGATCGGCAGCGAGCCGCGATAGGGCACGCCGAGAATAAATACCGACACCAGCATACACAACAGCATCGCCAGCATGCCGAGGAAATAGTAGGGAATGAGCTTGCACAGCAGCAGTTCGGCGCGGGTGATCTCCGTCGACAGCAGCGCCTCCATGGTGCCGCGCTCCCATTCGCGGGCCACCACCAGCGAGGTCAGTATGGCGCCGACCACGGTCATGATGATGGTGATCGCCCCGGGGATAATAAAGTGCTGGCTAATAGCCGCCGGGTTAAACCAGTAGCGCATCTGCACGTCGATCAGCGGTTCAAAGGTTTCGCCGCGGTCTTCCGCCCGCTGCTGCTGCCAGATTTGCCAAATACCTTCCACATAGCCCTGAGCGAAGTTGGCGGTATTGGGCTCGCTGCCGTCGGTGATGAGCTGCAGCGGTGCGTCGGCGCCGGGGCGGGCCATCTGGCGGTCGAAATCCACCGGAATGACCACCATGGCGCGGATGCGCCCGGCCTGCATCATCTCAATCAGCTGCCTGCGGCTGTCGCTGACGGTGGCATCGATATAGGGCGAGCCGGTCATGGTATGGACGAAATCCAGCGCCTCTTCGCTCTGCTGCTCAAGCAATACGCCTACCCGCAGCCTGCTGGAGTCGAGGTTAATGCCGTAGCCGAAGATAAACAGCAGCAGCAGGGGGATCACCACCGCGATCAGCCAACTGCTGGGATCGCGCACAATCTGCCGGGTCTCTTTGACGCACAGGGCGCGGACCCGCCGCCAGGAGAGAATGCTATTGCCCATGGCTATTCTCCTTGTCCCAGCGGTTAATCAGGGTAATAAACGCCTGCTCCATGGTCGGGTCCGTCTGGCTGTCGTCCGCCGCCTGGGCTTTCAGTGCGTCCGGGGTCCCGCTGGCGATAAGCTTGCCGTGATAGACCAGCCCGATGCGGTCGCAGTATTCCGCCTCATCCATAAAGTGGGTGGTGACCATTACCGTCACGCCTTTATCAACCATGCTATTGATATGTAGCCAGAACTCGCGGCGGGTAAGGGGATCGACGCCGGAGGTGGGTTCATCGAGAAACAGAATATCGGGTTCATGCATCAGGGAGCAGGCCAGCGCCAGCCGCTGCTTGTAGCCGAGCGGCAGCTCGTCGGCGGCGTGGCGGGCGATACTTTCCAGGCCAAAGGCATCGCTCATCCGGGCGATTTTTTCATTTTGCGCCCGGCCGCGCAGGCCATAGACGCCGGAGAAAAAGCGCAGGTTTTGCTCGACGCTGAGGTTGCCGTACAGCGAAAATTTTTGCGCCATATAGCCCAGATGCTGGCGCGCCTTGCCAGAGCTGACCTTGAGATCCATTCCCAGCACCAGCGCTTTGCCGGAGGTGGGCACCAGCAGGCCGCACATCATTTTGAAGGTGGTGGATTTCCCGGCGCCGTTGGGGCCGAGCAGGCCGAAAATTTCACCGCGCTTAACCTGGAAATCGACATGGTCGGTAGCGGCGAAATCACCAAACTTTTTCGTTAACGACTGGGCTTCAATGACCGTTTCCTCTTTGCTGCCGTCAACGCGATGGATAATCGCCCCCAACGGCGATTCAGCGGTCCCGGCGCCGCCGAGCAGGTCGATAAACGCATCTTCAAAGCGCGGCGCGGTGTCGGCCACCTGCAGCGGCGGCATGTCGCCATGCTGCTGGACTTCCTCAATGCGCGCGTCCTTTTTCAGGATCAGACGCACCGATTTGCCCTGGATCACCCCGTCGCTAACCTGCGGCAGCTTCAGCGCCCGCTGCAGCAGGCGGCGGTTGTTCTCCTGCGGGCTGGAGACCAGAAAGCTGCGCCCGGCCATGGTTTGCGTCAGCGCCGTCGGCTCCCCTTGA
The DNA here is from genome assembly GCF_018223925.1 of Klebsiella sp. 10. Lineage (NCBI taxonomy): Bacteria > Pseudomonadati > Pseudomonadota > Gammaproteobacteria > Enterobacterales > Enterobacteriaceae > Klebsiella > Klebsiella sp. 10. The sequence goes on along the minus strand of NZ_JAGRRB010000009.1, from coordinate 204,717 downwards.
TAGAGCAGTTTGCCTTCGTTCATCAGCAGCACGTCGCGGCATTGTTCCGCTTCATCGAGATAGGAGGTGCTCCACAGGATCAGCATGCCGTCGCCGGCCAGCTCGTGCACCATCTGCCATAGCTCGCGGCGCGAGATAGGGTCGACGCCGACGCCGGGCTCATCGAGCAGCAGTACTTTCGGATCGCCCACCAGGGTACAGGCGAGGCCCAGCTTTTGCTTCATCCCGCCGGAAAGCTTGCCTGCCAGCCGTTCGGTGAATGGACCAAGGGAGGTGAACTCCAGCAGGCGATCGAAAATTTTCTTCCGCGCCTCGCCGGTGACGCTGCGCAGGTCGGCGTACAGGGTCAGGTTTTCCATCACCGTCAGATCTTCATACAGGCCGAACTTCTGCGGCATATAGCCGAGCACCGCGTGCAGGGCGCTGTCGTCTTTTAGCGGGTCGAAGCCTATCACGCTGGCGCGGCCCTCATCAGGCTTGAGCAATCCGGCGAGCATTCGCATCAGGGTGGTTTTCCCCGCGCCGTCGGGCCCCACCAGCCCGGTGACGTAGCCGGCGCGGATCGTGCAGGTGAGCGGCGCTACCGCTGGCCTGTCCATACCGGGAAAACGGCGGCTCAGGCCGTTTAAGGCGATGACGGTCTCACTCATGTCCGTTCCCGTGGCTAAAGGAGATGGTCACCGGCATTCCCTGGCGCAGCGCGCCGTCGGCATCAGTCACCACAATGCGCAGACGGTAGACCAGATCGGTGCGCAGATCCGGGGTCTCGACGGTCTTCGGCGTGAATTCAGCGCTCGGCGAGACAAAACCGATTTTGCCGTGATAGGGCTTATCCGGCCGGCTGTCGGTATAGAGCAGCACTTCTTGTCCCGGCTGCGCCTGGCCGAGGTTTTTCTCGTCAACATAGGCGCGGACCCACACCGGATGCGTTAACGACAGCGTCAGTACGGTACCGCCGGCGTTGAGCATAGTGCCGGGCTCGACGGCGCGGGTCATCAGCGTACCGTCAGAAGGGGCGGTGAGCACGGTATCGTGCAGGTCCAGTTTGGCCTGGGCCAGCGCCGCCTGCGCCTGTTCCAGACTGGCTTTGGCCTGGGCAATCTCCTGCGGGCGGTTACCGGCGCGATACTGACGCAGCTTATCCTGCGCCGATTTGAGCGTTGCCTGCGCCTGATCGCGCGAGGAGCGGGCATTCTCCAGATCGTTGGCGGAAATGGCGCTGCTGGCGCGCAGCCCGAGCTGGCGCTGATAAAAGTTTTGCGCATAGTCGTAAGCGGCCTGCGCCTGTTTCACCGCCGCCGCGGCCTGGGCAATCTCTTCCGCGCGGTAGCCGGCCATCATCAGGTCATACTGCGCCTGGGCGGTGGAGACGTTGGCCTGCGCCTGCAGCAGGGCGTTTTCATACGGCGCGCGGTCAAGCTCGCCGAGAGTTTGCCCGGCGCGGATGCTGTCGCCTTCGTCGACGGTCAGCGAGGCCAGCCTACCGCCAACGCGGAAGCTCATGTTGACGGTGCGGATATCGACATTGCCATACAGGGTCAGCGGCTGCTGCCGGCTGCTCTGGTACCACCACCAGCCGCCGCCCAGCGCGGCGAGAAGAATCACGATCAGCAGAATGACGACGACGGGTTTTTTCATCAGCCCAAACTCCTTTGCGATAACCCATGCAGGATGAAATCGATATGACAGGTAATGACTTCGAAAATCTGTTCCGTTTTTTGCGCGTCAAACTGCGTCCAGCCGGTGCGCAGCAGGATAGTTTCACGCCCGAGACGGAAAGCGAGCACCTCGCCCAGCAGGGCGTGGGTATGGAGGATCATTTGCGTATCACTGGCTTCGCAGCCGGTCCAGGCGGCAATCAGCCGGGTGAGATAATGGTGCAGGGGGGCAATCACCTGCTGGTGGATCAGATGGTAGGCGGCGGTCGGCGCCAGCTGCTCACGGGAAATGAATTTGCTTAAGTTAACCGTATCGTCCTGGGTGAGCAGCAGGATCATGTTGTGGCAGGCGCTAAGGATGAGGTCGCGGATCGCCTGGCGATCCGGCGCTTCCCCGGCAAGCAGGTGCTCCGCCGCTTCGGCCTGCGGGCGAAAATTGTCGCCGATAAAATCGGCGATCCACTGGGCGCAGGCAAGATACAGATCGTCTTTCGAGCCAAAATAATAGGTGATAGCGGCGATATTCTGTCCGGCCTGGGCGGCGATATCGCGGGTGGTGGCGTGCTGGCCGTACTCGCCAAACTGGGCGATAGCGGCCGCGATAAGCTGATTTTTTGCCTGTTCGCCTTTACTGGTCATCGCGCTCGGTAAAAATTAATCAATCGATTGATTAACTTTAGGCGTCGACTGGCGGTTTGTCCACCAGCCGGGATCAAATATGGAACCCTTCCTCTTTCAGCTCTCCGGCGACCCAGGCGAAGAAGCGCTGGACCTTCTCCTTCTGTTCATTAGCGTGGGGGAGGACGAAGTGGTGCGCGCCGACCGGCATGCTCCGCTCGTCGGCAAATACCGGCGTCAGCTGTCCCTGGCGCACGTGTCCGCCGGCCAGCAGATTGCTCTCGAGGATCACGCCCATCCCCATTCTGGCCGCCTCGATGCTCATATATGACCGGTCGAAATTAAAAATGAAGTTTTTATGCCAGCCGCGGACCTTGTGCCACGACAGCCAGTTGCTCCAGTTAATCAAGGTGCTGTCGGAGTGGATCAGATCGCAGGCCAGCAGATCTTCCACAGCCTGCACAGGATGGCTGGCTAAATAAGACGCTGCGCTGTAGGGCAGGACGCGCTCATTTTTAATGGTTCTGACCAGCAGCGTCGGCCACTGTGACAGCCCGTGACGAATATCGATATCAATATTATCCCGGGAGAACTGGATGCTTTCGTATGAACAGGTCAGGCTGATTTTTAACGCCGGCCACGCCTGGCGGAATTTATCCAGACGGGGCATCAGCCATAGCAGGCCGAAGCTCGGCGCCGAATGAATGCGTAAATAATCCTGATGGATATCGTTGATCACCTGGCTGGTGGCCTGGCCAATCATATTCAGCGCCCCGGAGACCTCTTTGAGATATTTTTCTCCCACCGCCGTTAACGTGACGCCTTTGCTGCTGCGGGAGAACAGTTTTTTCCCCAGAAAGTGCTCCAGGCTGGCTATCTGATGGCTGACCGCCGAGGCGGTGATATTGAGATTCTCTGCGGCCAGATTAAGGCTGCCGGTAGCGGCGACCTCAATAAAAGCCTGGATATTGCGTAAAGAGGGCATCGGCAGATTTTTATTGGGTAGCGGTTGGCTCATGGCGGCATCCTGCGCGGGGCGCGAATAAAAGAAAATAGCGAACAGCGTGGCGCAGCCGGGATGTACAGCATAGGGAAAAGCGAAAAAACAACGTTAATTTGTGATGGGCTTAACAATTTATCTTGTTAAAAGCGCGCAGGTCAGTAAACGCTAAAAATTTGCGGGAAGTCACTAACTCAATTTTTCTCAATCATAATTGAGGTTTTTTGAATACCGTTTCATTTTGGGGTTGTTATATTCCTCTCACAGGCCTGATAACAAACTGCGATGTGCTTGCATCGCAATTATAAAACACCTAACCACCTGTTTCGCTGGCGAAAAGCATTTATCTCTTGCTCCTGTATGGATAGTAAAACGCGGTGATCCGAAGCGGCAGCTTACAGCGAAGTGGATGAGGTATAAAACGAGGAAACCCTATGTCACGTATAGATACGCTGGTCTGTACTGACGCCAGGAAAACGAAATATCGTTTCGTGGTTTTGACGATGATTTTTCTGGTGTATGCCATCAATTACGCCGACCGAACGAATATTGGCGCGGTACTGCCTTTCATCATTGATGAGTTTCATATCAATAATTTTGAAGCCGGGGCCATCGCCAGTATGTTTTTCCTCGGCTATGCGGTAAGCCAGATCCCGGCCGGCTTTTTCATCGCCAAACGCGGTACCCGGGGGCTGGTATCGCTCTCCATTTTCGGCTTCTCCGCCTTTACCTGGCTGATGGGCACGGTGAGCTCCGTGTTTGGCCTGAAGCTGGTGCGGCTGGGACTGGGGCTGAGCGAAGGGCCTTGCCCGGTGGGGCTGGCTTCCACCATAAATAACTGGTTTCCACCAAAGGAGAAAGCCACGGCAACCGGCGTTTACATCGCGGCGACCATGTTTGCGCCGATTATTGTGCCGCCGCTGGCGGTGTGGATTGCGGTGACCTGGGGCTGGCGGTGGGTCTTTTTCTCTTTTGCTATACCCGGAATTGTGGCGGCCATCGCGTGGTATCTGCTGGTCAAATCCAAGCCTGCTGAGAGCGGATTTGTTTCCCAAAGCGAACTGGCAGAGATTAATGCCGGGCGTGAAAGTCATAATAATAGCGTACGCGAAAATATCTTAATTGCCGAAAGATTCACCTGGCTGGATAAAATCATTCGGGTAAAGAAAATGGCGCCAATTGATACGGCGAAAGGCTTATTCACCTCAAAAAATATTCTCGGTGACTGCCTGGCGTATTTTATGATGGTTAGCGTGCTGTACGGATTATTAACCTGGATCCCCCTGTATTTAGTCAAAGAGCGCGGTTTCGATGTAATGAGTATGGGCTTCGTGGCCAGTATGCCGTGCATCGGCGGCTTTATTGGCGCGATCGGCGGCGGATGGATTTCGGATAAGCTATTAGGCCGCCGGCGTAAACCCACCATGATGTTCACTGCCGTGTCAACGGTGGTCATGATGTTAATTATGCTGAATATCCCGGCAAGCACCCTGGCGGTTTGTATTGGATTATTCTTTGTCGGCTTTTGTTTAAATATCGGCTGGCCAGCCTTTACCGCGTACGGTATGGCCGTTTCGGATAGCAAAACCTATCCAATCGCCTCTTCCATAATTAATAGCGGCGGCAACCTCGGTGGATTTGTCGCGCCGATGGCGGCTGGTTTCTTGCTTGATAAAACCGGGAGTTTTAATTCTGTATTTACCTATTTTGGTATCTGCGCCGCCATTGGTTTGGTGGTGATTCTTTTCCTCGATGAACCACAATAACGGAAATATATCCTGTTAATTAATATGACGTAATGTCATGGAGTGAAACTATGTTATTAAAAGATAAAGTCGCCATTATTACTGGCGCGGCCTCCGCACGCGGTTTGGGCTTCGCGACTGCGAAATTATTCGCCGAAAACGGCGCGAAAGTGGTCATTATCGACCTCAATGGCGAAGCCAGTAAAACCGCCGCGGCGGCATTAGGCGAAGGCCATCTCGGCCTGGCGGCCAACGTCGCTGATGAAGTGCAGGTGCAGGCGGCCATCGAACAGATCCTGGCGAAATACGGTCGGGTTGATGTACTGGTCAATAACGCCGGGATTACCCAGCCGCTGAAGCTGATGGATATCAAGCGCGCCAACTATGACGCGGTGCTTGATGTTAGCCTGCGCGGCACGCTGCTGATGTCGCAGGCGGTTATCCCCACCATGCGGGCGCAAAAATCCGGCAGCATCGTCTGCATCTCGTCCGTCTCCGCCCAGCGCGGCGGCGGTATCTTTGGCGGACCGCACTACAGCGCGGCAAAAGCCGGGGTGCTGGGTCTGGCGCGGGCGATGGCGCGCGAGCTTGGCCCGGATAACGTCCGCGTTAACTGCATCACCCCGGGGCTGATTCAGACCGACATTACCGCCGGCAAGCTGACTGATGACATGACGGCCAACATTCTTGCCGGCATTCCGATGAACCGCCTTGGCGACGCGATAGACATCGCGCGCGCCGCGCTGTTCCTCGGCAGCGATCTTTCCTCCTACTCCACCGGCATCACCCTGGACGTTAACGGCGGCATGTTAATTCACTAAGCGAGGCAAACAGATGAAGATGACCGAATCACAAAAAGTCGCCGCGGCGGCGTGGCGTATTCGCCGTTACGCCCTGCAAATGGGGGAAGTGCAGGGGCAGGGCTATATCGGCCAGGCGCTGGGCTATGCCGATGTGCTCGCCACCGCCTTCAGCCATGCCATGACCTATCGCCCGGAAGATCCCGAGTGGGAGGGGCGCGATCGCTTCCTGCTCTCTCATGGCCATTACGCTATCGCTTATTATGCCGCGCTGCTGGAGGCGGGCATTATCCCGGAAGCCGAACTGGAAACCTACGGCTCCGACGACAGCCGCCTGCCGATGTCCGGCATGGCGACCTACACCCCGGGGATGGAGATGTCCGGCGGCTCGCTGGGGCAGGGACTGTCTATCGCCGTCGGCATGGCGCTCGGGCTGCGGCAGAAACAGAGCAAGGCCTGGGTCTACAACTCCATGTCCGATGGGGAGCTGGACGAAGGGTCGACCTGGGAGGCGGCGATGTCGGCGGCTCACTATGGCCTGAGCAACCTGATTAACCTTGTCGATGTCAACAAACAGCAGGCTGACGGCGATTCACGCAAAATCCTCGGCTTTGAGCCGCTGCAGGATAAATGGGCCGCCTTCGGCTGGTACGTACAGCGCGTGGACGGTAACGATCTGCCGGCGGTGATGGCCGCCTTTGACAACGCGAAAAGTTATTCCGGCAATCAGCCGCGGGTCATTTTATGCGACACGCTGATGGGCAAAGGGGTGCCGTTCCTCGAAACCCGCGATAAAAACCATTTTATTCGCGTCGATGCCGACGAATGGCAAAAAGCGATCGCGGTGCTGGACGCTAACAAACCGGAAGGAGTGCTGTAATGAGCCAGAGTCAACCCCGTTTAAAAACGTCGGCGATGATCGCCTCGATTGCTGATGAAGGCCAGGCGACCGTCCCTGCGCCCTTCGGCGTCGCGCTGTCAAAACTGGCGGCGCAGCGCCCGGAAATCGTCGGCATGACCGCGGACCTGTCAAAATATACCGACCTGCATATTTTCGCCCAGGCCTTCCCGGATCGCTTTTTCCAGATGGGCATGGCCGAACAGCTGCTGATGGCGGCGGCAGGGGGGATGGCGAAGGAGGGATTTATTCCTTTCGCCACCACCTATGCCGCCTTTGCAACCCGTCGCGCCTATGATTTTATTCACCAGGTCATCGCCGAAGAGCATCTGAACGTGAAGATCTGCGCGGCGCTGCCGGGCCTGACGACCGGCTATGGCCCCAGCCATCAGGCCACCGAAGATCTGGCGATCATGCGCGGTATCCCCGGGATGGTTATCGTCGATCCTTGCGATGCGCTGGAGATAGAGCAGGCGGTACCGGCCATTGCCGATCACCAGGGGCCGGTGTATATGCGTCTGCTGCGCGGTAAGGTGCCGCTGGTGCTGGATAAATATGACTATCAGTTCGAACTGGGTAAGGCGAAGCTGCTGGAGGACGGCAACGATGTGCTGATTATCTCCTCCGGGCTGATGACTATGCGCGCGCTGGAGGCGGCTGAAAAGCTGCGGGCCGATAATATCGGCGTGGCGGTCCTGCACGTGCCGACCATCAAACCGCTGGATGAGAAAGCGATTATTGAACAGGCGTCGAAGCCGGGCCGCCTGGTGGTAACAGCGGAGAACCACACCGCGGTCGGCGGCCTGGGGGAAGCGGTGGCCGCGCTGCTGATGCGTAAGGGCGTACGCTGTGAGCTGGATAGCGTGGGGCTGCCCGACGCGTTCCTGTTAGCCGGCGCCCTGCCGACCCTCCACGATCGCTACGGCATCTCCACCGCGAAGATTGTCGAAAAAATTAAGTATCGTCTGCGTTAACCGCGCTGCTATGGCCCACTGGCCGCTGAGCGCGCTCAGCGGCCTTCTCATGCCCGCCAGCCAGGCGCGGCATTCTTTTGCAGATTTTATGCGGCCTGTCACAAAATCTGCTAGACTGCGCCCCTTCATGGCATTGTGGTTTTTGCCATCTCTTATCGCAATAATCTCCCTGAAAACTACGCCCTTCACCGGGCCGGGGCGGTTCGGAGTTGTTATGTCTTTTGATTCCCTAGGCCTGAATCCCGATATCCTGCGCGCTGTCGCTGAGCAGGGCTACGTTGAGCCGACCCCTATCCAGCAGCAGGCGATCCCGGCGGTACTGCAGGGCCGTGACCTGATGGCCAGCGCCCAGACCGGCACCGGTAAAACGGCGGGCTTTACCCTGCCGCTGCTGCAGCGCCTGATCCAGAATGAGCCGCACGCAAAGGGCCGTCGTCCGGTGCGCGCGCTGATCCTGACCCCGACCCGTGAGCTGGCGGCGCAGGTGGGCGAGAACGTCCGCGATTACAGTAAATACCTGAATATTCGCTCGCTGGTGGTCTTTGGCGGCGTGAGCATCAACCCGCAGATGATGAAGCTGCGCGGCGGCGTCGACATCCTCGTCGCCACCCCGGGCCGTCTGCTGGATCTTGAACATCAGAACGCCGTCAGTCTTGATAAAGTAGAAATCCTCGTGCTGGACGAAGCGGACCGCATGCTGGATATGGGCTTTATCCATGACATCCGTCGCGTACTGGCCAAACTGCCGGCGCGTCGACAGAATCTGCTGTTCTCGGCGACCTTCTCCGACGAGATCAAGGGCCTGGCCGAGAAACTGCTGCACAACCCGCTGGAAGTGGAAGTGGCGCGTCGTAACACCGCGTCCGAGCAGATCACCCAGCACGTCCATTTCGTTGACAAGAACCGCAAGCGTGAACTGCTGTCGCAGCTTATCGGCGAAGGCAACTGGCAGCAGGTGCTGGTGTTTACCCGTACCAAGCATGGCGCCAACCACCTCGCGGAACAGCTCAACAAAGACGGCATCCGCAGCGCGGCGATCCATGGCAACAAGAGCCAGGGAGCGCGTACCCGCGCGCTGGCCGACTTTAAATCCGGCGGCATTCGCGTGCTGGTGGCGACCGATATCGCCGCCCGCGGTCTGGATATCGAAGAGCTGCCGCACGTGGTGAACTACGAGCTGCCGAACGTACCGGAAGATTACGTCCACCGTATCGGCCGTACCGGTCGCGCGGCGGCCACCGGCGAAGCCTTATCGCTGGTGTGCGTGGATGAGCATAAGCTGCTGCGCGATATCGAGCGCCTGCTGAAAAAAGAGATCCCGCGCATCGCGATTGCCGGCTATGAGCCGGATCCGTCCATTAAAGCCGAACCTATCCAGAACGGTCGCCAGCAGCGCGGCGGCGGTCGTGGGCAAGGTCAGGGACGCGGCGGCCAGGGTCAGGGACGCAGCGGACAGCCGCGCAGCCAGAATAATGCCCCGCGCCGTCAGGACGGCGAGGCGCCGAAAGCGCGCACTCAGGACGGCAAACCGCCGCGCCGCCGTCGCCCGCGTAAACCGGCTGGCGAATAACACGCTGATGTCCGGGCCGCGATAACGCACCCCGGCTCAGGCCCGTCTGTCCGCTACGCGGCGGCGGGCCTTTTTCTTTCCATTACACTATTTGTCGAGCAGGCTTCCACACTCCGCAGAAAGCAATACCTCCGGGCGGGCAAAAATGGCACAATAGTGGCTGTTTATACAGTATTCAGGTTTTCTCATGGCTTTGACCGCTGCGCTGAAAGCGCAAATCGCCGCCTGGTATAAGGCGCTTCAGGAACAGATCCCGGACTTTATTCCGCGTCCCCCGCAGCGGCAGATGATCGCCGATGTGGCGAAAACCCTTGCCGGGGAAGAGGGCAGGCATCTGGCTATCGAAGCGCCGACCGGTGTCGGCAAAACGCTGTCATATCTGATCCCGGGCATCGCCATCGCCCGCGAGGAACAAAAAACGCTGGTGGTCAGCACCGCCAACGTCGCCCTGCAGGATCAAATCTACAGTAAGGACCTGCCGCTGCTGCGTAAAATCATTCCCGACCTGCGCTTCACCGCCGCCTTTGGCCGCGGACGCTACGTCTGTCCGCGCAACCTGACGGCGCTGGCCAGCACCGAGCCGTCGCAGCAGGATCTGCTGGCCTTTCTCGATGACGATCTCACCCCGAATAATCAGGCGGAGCAGAAGCTGTGCGCGACCCTGAAGCAGGATCTCGACAGCTACCGCTGGGACGGCCTGCGCGACCATACCGACAAAGCCATCGACGATGGGCTATGGAGCCGGCTGAGCACCGATAAGGCCAGCTGCCTGAACCGCAACTGCCACTACTATCGCGAGTGCCCGTTCTTTGTGGCGCGGCGGGAAATTCAGGAGGCGGAAGTGGTGGTGGCCAACCATGCGCTGGTGATGGCGGCGATGGAGAGCGAAGCGGTGCTGCCGGAGCCGAAAAACCTGCTGCTGGTCCTCGATGAAGGCCATCATCTGCCGGACGTCGCCCGCGACGCGCTGGAGATGAGCGCCGAGATCACCGCCCCCTGGTTTCGCCTGCAGCTGGATCTATTCTGCAAGCTGGTGGCTACCTGCATGGAGCAGTTTCGTCCGAAAACCACGCCGCCGCTGGCCAATCCGGAGCGGCTCACCGCTCATTGCGAAGAGCTTTTCGAGCTGATTGCTTCGTTGAATAATATTCTCAATCTCTATATGCCCGCCGGTCAGGAAGCGGAGCATCGCTTCCCGATGGGCGAACTGCCGCAGGAGGTGATGGAGATCTGCCAGCGGCTGGCGAAGCTCACCGAGTTGCTGCGCGGCCTGGCGGAGCTGTTCCTGAACGATCTCAGCGAAAAGACCGGCAGCCATGACGTGGTGCGCCTGCATCGGGTGCTGCTGCAGATGAACCGCGCCCTTGGCATGTTTGAAAGCCAAAGCAAGCTGTGGCGCCTGGCGTCGCTGGCGCAGTCCTCAGGCGCGCCGGTAACCAAATGGGCGACGCGGGTGGTGCGCGATGGCCAGATCCACGTCTGGTTCCACTGCGTCGGGATCCGCGTCAGCGATCAGCTTGAACGGCTGCTGTGGCGCAGCGTGCCGCATATCGTGGTGACGTCAGCGACGCTGCGCTCGCTAAACAGCTTCTCGCGCCTGCAGGAGATGAGCGGTCTGAAGGAGAAAGCGGGGGACCGCTTCGTGGCGCTGGATTCGCCGTTCAACCACGTGGAGCAGGGGAAAATTATTATTCCTCAAATGCGTTATGAACCGCTGATGGATAACGAAGAGCAGCACATTGCCGAGATGGCGGCCTATTTTCGCCAGCAGGTGGAGAGCAAAAAACATCTCGGGATGCTGGTGCTGTTTGCCAGCGGGCGGGCGATGAACCGCTTCCTCGAGCATGTGACCGATCTGCGCCTGATGCTGTTGGTGCAGGGCGACCAGCCGCGCTACCGGCTGGTGGAGCTGCATCGCAAACGGGTGGAAAGCGGCGAGCGCAGCGTGCTGGTGGGTCTGCAGTCCTTTGCCGAAGGTCTCGATTTAAAAGGCGATCTGCTGAGCCAGGTGCATATCCATAAAATCGCTTTTCCGCCCATCGACAGCCCGGTAGTGATCACCGAAGGCGAATGGCTGAAAAGCCTCAATCGTTATCCCTTCGAGGTACAGAGTTTGCCCAGCGCCTCCTTTAATCTTATTCAGCAGGTGGGGCGTTTGATCCGTAGCCATAACTGCTGGGGAGAGGTGGTGATTTACGATAAGCGTCTGTTGACCAAAAACTACGGCGCGCGTCTACTGAACGCGTTACCTGTTTTTCCCATAGAGCAGCCGGGCGTTCCGGAGGTTATAGTAAAACGGAAAGCAAAACAGACAGCAAAACAGACGGGCCGCAAACGTCGCTGACGCCGGCGCGTGATGCACCAGGGGGAGCCATGGAGTACAGCAAAATTATAAAAGAGGTGGGTCGCGGTAAGAATCATGCCCGCGATCTCGATGAAGAGACCGCTCGTGCGCTCTACGCGCGGATGCTGAACGGCGAGGTGCCGGAGCTGGAGCTGGGGGGAATATTAATCGCCCTGCGCATTAAAGGCGAAGGCGAAGCGGAGATGAAAGGTTTTTACGCCGCGATGCAGCAGCATACGCTGCGCCTGACCCCGCCGGCCGGCAAGCCGATGCCGATCGTTATCCCCAGCTACAACGGCGCGCGCAAGCAGGCGAACCTCACGCCGCTGCTGGCGATGCTCCTGCACAAGCTGGGATTTCCGGTGGTGGTTCACGGCGTCAGTCACGATCCCACCCGGGTGCTGACCGAAACCATTTTTACCCTGCTGGACATTCCGGCCACCCTGCACGCCGGACAGGCTCAGGCGCAGCTGGAGGGCCATGAACCGGTGTATATCCCGGTGGGGGCCTTCTGTCCGCCGCTGGAGAAACAGCTGGCGATGCGCTGGCGGATGGGCGTACGCAACAGCGCCCATACCCTGGCCAAGCTGGCCACGCCGTTTGGCGAAGGGGAGGCATTGCGTCTCTCCAGCGTGTCGCATCCGGAATATGTTCCCCGGGTGGCGAACTTCTTTCGCGAGACCGGTGGCCGCGCGCTGCTGATGCATGGTACCGAGGGCGAAGTGTACGCCAACCCGCAGCGCTGTCCGCAGATCAGCCTGATTGATGAGCAGGGCGTGCGGGTGCTGTACGAACGCCAGACTGAGATGGCAGCGGAGGCGGTGGTCCTGCCGACCTCGAAAGACCCTGAGGTCACCGCGCGCTGGATTGAACGCTGCGTCGCTGGCGTCGAACCGGTGCCCACCTCGTTGAAGATCCAGCTTGCCTGCTGTCTGGTGGCCTGCGGGGAAGTCACCTCGCTGGAGCAGGGCCTCAGCCGCGTCAACGACTGTTGGTGATCGGATCTGCAGGATAAAAAAAAGCCCGTCCGGTGGCTCGGACGGGCAAGGCAAGGGTATTAAAGGTCTTTTCAGGGTTAATTCAGTGGCTTACAGATGGGTGCAGCGATTATTTATAGATAACCGCAGTACCGCTCAGTTTGTTGTTGGTGTTAGCGGAAGTAATGCTGTAGCCGGTCGCGCCAGCGGCTTCGGCTTTAGCAGCCAGTTTTGCTTCCAGACCATCTAAAGTGGTTGCGCCTTGCGCAGACACCACGCCGATCTTATTCATGCTTTCAGCCTGAGCGGGGGTAACCGGTTCGGCGGCAAAGGCGCCGAAGGAAAGAGCGGTCAGAGCGATGGCAGCGGCAGCATATTTGATGTTTTTCATAGTTAATCTCTCGCAGGTTGTTCTGTTCAGGGGACGATGTTCCGTCGATGTGATAAGTATCACGCTTTTCTGCGGGAGATAAAATCGAAGTAAATTCACAGTCTTTATCGAATTTTTTGAATGATTAATAATTTACTGATTATTAATAAATTATTTCTGCTTCTTTTCGTCTGACGGCGAAGCGAGGAACACCGGCGCGCTTAAGGGCACATATTGCGACTTTTTCCGCCAAAAAGTGTGCGCGAAAAGATAATGCGAAAGGCTGTCATAAACGGTAAAGGAAAGTCAACGTAGCTGGCTATCCTTGGAGCCGCGACGATTATATCCTGAAAATGTATTGTTATGTAAATCTTTCTCCTGCTGGCACTTCACGCAGTATCTGACCCCTGGGATGGCCTGTCGCCGGGCCTCCGGAATCGGCTCTCCGCATTCATCACAAAATTTGTTGCTTTCGCCGCGCGGAAGCTCGCGGCGGGCGCGAGCCACCGCATCGTCAATAGTGCTGTCGATCTGATCCTGTACGGCGCCGTCGCCTGCCCAACCTGATGCCATCGTCTGCCTCCTGTAAAAGGTTATTGATAAATTATAGCTGAACCGTACAGCCGGTTACCGCTGCTGGCGGCATTGATCCGCCAGGCTATCGCCCCCTGGCGGTGGGCCTTATCCGCGAGGGCGGCCGCCAGGTCGTCCAGGGTGCTGGCGCCGAAGGCGGAGACGGTGCCGACAGGGCGGAGCGGCCCGTTATAGGGCAGTACGGGTGGCGGTGGCAGGGGAGAGGCCGCGGTGGCATGAGCGGTGAGCGCCGCGGCGAACAGCAGCGAGACGAATTTCATCAGCATATCCTCATAAACCGCATGGGACATAGCTTAAGTGTAGGTCTTTCCAGACCGCGCGACAGGGAATGTTTAATGCAAAACAGTGCGTTTTGCATGCTACCGGCGCAGGGGAGCGCTACTCTGGCCGGTAGATTATTTAGCGGGCGTCAGGGCGGATCATGTCAAAGCGCAGGCTGTCATCAATACCGTAATAGGCGCTCGGGCCACCGGCGCGCAGGATCGGTTGGGCGCGGGCGGTTTGATAGATGCCGTTGTCCAGCAGTGATTCATCGATATGCACGGCAACCACTTCACCGAGCACCAGCCACGTATCGACAGGGTTGCCGTCGGCGGTGGTGAGTTGAATACACTGCGACAGACGGCACTCAAAGTTCACCGGACTCTCCGCGACCCGGGGAGCGCTGACCAGGCGGCTGGCGGCGGCGGTGAGGCCGGCGTGTACGAATTCGTCCTCATGGTGCGGAATCGAGGCTGACGTTTCATTCATCGCCATGGCCAGCGGTCGCGTCGCCAGGTTCCAGACAAACTCCTTTGTTTCGACGATATTTCGCACGCTGTCTTTCCAGCCGCTGCTGGCGAAACTAATGATTGGCGGCCGATAGTTAAAGCAGTTAAAAAAGCTGTATGGCGCCAGATTACGCTGGCCCTCGGCGTCCTGCGAGGCGATCCAGCCTATCGGGCGAGGCCCGATTATCGCGTTCAGCGGGTCATGCGGCAGGCCGTGGCCCTGCGAAGGTTGATAAAAGTACATGCTGCACCTGTCACGGATAATGGAGATATCCAGACTCCCTTATTTACCGCGCCGCCGTCAACGGGTATCTTACGCGGCTGTTCAAAGGAGATTGTCATGAAAGCCCAGAAACCGGGGTTACACCCGCGTAACCGCCACCATCAACGCTACGACCTGCCCGCGCTCTGCCAGGCCCATCCTGACCTGCAGGGCTACATTACGCTCAATCCGCTGGGTGAGCAGACCATTGATTTTGCCAATCCGCAGGCGGTGAAGGCGTTGAATAAAGCGCTGCTGGCGCATTTCTACGCGGTCAAACACTGGGACATTCCTGACGGCTTTCTCTGTCCGCCGGTGCCTGGGCGGGCCGACTATATTCATCATCTGGCGGATCTGCTGGCCGGGGATAGCGGCGAGGTGCCGAAGGATGCCACGATCCTTGATATTGGCACCGGCGCTAACCTCATCTATCCCCTGATCGGCGCTCACGAGTATGGCTGGCGCTTTACCGGCAGTGAAATCAACCCGCAGGCGTTCGCCAGCGCGCAGGCGATTATCAGAGGCAACCCGGGCTTGACCCGGCAGATCCGCCTGCGCCGGCAAAAAGAGAGCCAGTCTATCTTTCACGGCGTGATCCATAAAAACGAGACCTACGACGCCACGCTGTGTAATCCGCCATTCCATGACTCCGCAGAGAGCGCCCGGGCGGGGGGCGAGCGCAAGCGCCGCAACCTCGGACTCGGCGCCGAAAGTGGCCTCAATTTTGGCGGTCAACAGCAGGAGCTGTGGTGCGAAGGGGGCGAAGTAGCCTTTATCTCGCAGATGATCCGCGAAAGCCAGGCCTTCGCCCGCCAGGTGAAATGGTTTACCTCGCTGGTGTCGCGCGGCGATAATCTGCCGCCGCTCTACCGCCTGCTGACCGAGGTCGGCGCAGTGAAAGTGGTGAAAAAGGAGATGGCCCAGGGGCAAAAGCAAAGTCGCTTTCTCGCCTGGAGCTTTATGGACGACGCCAAACGCCGTCGTCCATTCTAACGCTACTCGGCGGCCGGGCTGTCGGCGCCCGGCATCGGCAGCTGCTGCCAGGTCTGTACCGGCGCGCGAACCCCGGCGCGATCGAAGTGCTTTTTCACCTGGGTGTCGAGGGCAAAACGCACCGTCCACTGCTTCAGCGGCAGGGTAGTGAAGCTGACGCGTAGCGTAAAGGCGGTATTGCTCAGCCCCACCAGCCCGGCGAACGACGGTTCGCCAATGATCAGACCGCGGATCTCCTCCTGGGCCAGCAGATCGTCCACCGCCGCCTTCAGCGCCTGGCTGGCTTTATCCAGATCCTCATGGCGGTCAACGTCATAGTTAGCCACAACCGAGCCAATGCCGCGCACGAAGTTGGCAAAGGTGGTGATCGAGGACCAGGGAATAATGTGATAGGCGCCGGTATCCTGACGTACCCCCACGGAGCGAATCGACATTCGTTCCACGGTGCCGGTCAAAGGACCTATGGTGACCAGGTCGCCGGTGTTCATCCCGTTCTCAAACTGGATAAATATGCCAGTGATAATGTCTTTGACCAGGGTTTGCGCACCAAACGAAATGGCCAGCCCTAACGCCCCGGCGCCCGCCAGCAGCGGCGCAATGTTTACCCCAATTTCCGAGAGCAGGATCATCACCGTGATGGTGCTGATCACCACCGCCAGCGCGTTGCGAAACAGCGTCAGCAGCGTCCGGGCCCGCGCGCTGGGCAGCGGACGGCCATGAATATCCGATGCCAGCCGGTTTTCAATCAGGCTGGCCAGAACCGTCCAGCCAATGGCGGAGAAGAAGAGGATCAGGGCGATGCGGATCAGCACATCCACCGTTTTTTGCCCGGCATCGTTGTGCAGCCATTCCCGGAAGTCAAACAGGCCCCAGGCGCTCAACAGCAGCATGATGGCGACACAGACGGTGAGAATGCGCGCCGCCTTCAGCGAGGCGGAGATCCAGCCATTTAGACGCTTTTGCAGTTCAGGGTAGTTGCGCTGAGTGGCGGGCGACAGGGTGATGGTTTTGGCTATCCAGCGCGACAGGATGCCAGACACCAGCGCCGCGCCGCCGATAATCGCCAGGCTTTGCAGGGTGGCGCCCATCATGAATTTCAGGCTGTTGCCCGGGTCGAACAGCGAAAAGAAAAAAAGCACCACAAAGTAGGCGCAGGCCAGCCAGTGCCAGACCAGCGCGAAGGCGCGGATAAACAGGCTAAAGAAAGCGAGTGAGTGGTCGGCCAGGTGGATCAACCCTTGAGTAATCACCGCTTTGTTATGAAAAATCAGGTACAGCGCCCACAGCGTAATGCACAACATGATGACGACGTTAGCCAGCGCGCCAACCTGAACATTCACCTGATTGGAAATAATCGGCACCGCGACGATCAGACCGTAACCAATCAGGCTGCTGAGCGCGCTCAGGCGCAGGCTCCAGTATGACGCGGCCTCGTCGCTGAGGTTAAAGGGCCGCAGGGCAGGAATGCGCGGGCAGAAAATGAGCCGCAGAATAGCTTTAAAAAACTCGATCAGCGCGAAGGCGTTGAGGAAAAGGCTCTGCTGGAAGGCGATGGTAGGGTTATTCCCATTCAGGCGATCGCTTAGCAGCTGACCGACAAACAGGGTTAGCGCCAGCAGCAGCAGGTCGATGATAAACGCCCCGGCGATGGTCAGGGGCAGCTGGAGCCAGTTACCGCGATCGCGGTTTTTATGCCGTCCCCATTCGCCCATTTTGCGATATAGCGGCAGCGCCGCGAGGCGTACCAGCCACCAGAAGGCAAACACCAGCCCGGCCAGCAGTAAAAAATGCCAGGCCGCGCTGGTAAAGGTTTGCGGATTAAAGGGCTTATGCGGTGAGCCGGTGATATTGCGCCACAGCTGGGCAAAGCGTGATGAGAGCTGTTCGCCATATTCCCGGCTTATCTGGGTGACGTTCTCCAGTACCGTGGTCTCTTCTTTCACCGCCGGTGGCGTCAGCGTCGGGGTGCTGTCGGGCGGCGGCGTGGCGGCTGCTTTACGCAGCTGGTCAATGAGCTCCTGACGGGCGGAGTCGTTGGCCAGCACATCGGCCAGTGCGGCATAAGCCGCTCTTTTCTGTTCCACATCGGGTTCGCTGGCGCTGTTTTTATCAGTGTTAGGCGTCGGCACGCCGGGGAGGGTGGCGGCGGAAAGCGGGGCAGTAAACAGTGCAGCGAGCAAAAGCAGGATCCACGGCATGGGCACCTCCGTTGCAACGTAAACGGGTAAGTATAGAAGCCGCTGGCGGAAGGGGAGGGAAGAGGATTCTGGAAAAGCGGCTCTCATCGTGGGGGAGAGAGCCGTTGTGGGTCAGGCGACGTGTTGCAGGAATTCACGCAGGCGCGGGCTGGGCGGGTTCTTCACCAGCTCCTGGGGATTGCCGTCTTCAGCAATTCGTCCTTTGTCGATAAAGATTAGTCGCGAGGCCACTTTTTCGGCAAAGCCGATTTCGTGGGTCACAATCACCATCGTCATGCCCTCTTCCGCCAGGTCCTGCATCACCTTGAGCACTTCATGGCGCAGCTCCGGGTCGAGCGCGGAGGTCGGTTCATCAAACAGCATCATCTTCGGCTTCACCGCCAGCGCGCGGGCGATGGCCACACGCTGTTGCTGGCCGCCGGAGAGTTCGGACGGATAGTGATGCGCGCGCTCAGCCAGACCGACTTTCGCCAGCAGCTCTTTCGCCTGCTTCTCTGCCGCTTGCTTGCTGGCGCCGCGTACCCGCAGCGGGCCAAACATCACGTTTTCCAGCGCCGTGAGATGCGGGAACAGATAAAACTGCTGGAAAACCATCCCGGCTTCCTGACGAATCAGACGTTCGTCCACCTTCGGGTCGTTGACCTTCAGACCATCGACAATCAGATCGCCGCTGGTGATCTCTTCCAGCTTATTGATGCAGCGCAGCATCGTTGATTTACCGGAACCGGAAGGGCCGATAATGACCACCACTTCACCCTGATTAATTTTCAGAGAGATATCGTGTAGCACCTGGGTCGGACCAAAGTGCTTGGAGACGTTTTTAAATTCAATCACAGGATTTTCATCCTTCTTTCAAGACGACGCAGAATAAAGCTCAGGACCAGGGTGATAATCAGGTAGATCACGGCTACAGCGCTCCAGATTTCCAGCGCGCGGAAGTTGCCCGCGATGATCTCCTGTCCCTGACGGGTCAGTTCGGCGACGCCGATGACGATGAACAGCGAGGTATCCTTGATGCTGATGATCCACTGGTTGCCCAGCGGCGGCAGCATGCGGCGCAGCGCCAGCGGCAGGATCACGTGGCGAATGGTTTCGCGACGCGACAGGCCAAGCGCCAGGCCCGCTTCGCGGAAGCCTTTATGTATGGAGAGCACCGCGCCGCGGGTGATTTCCGCGATATAGGCGCCCGAGTTTATCATGATGGTCACTACCGCCGCGGAGAAGGGGTCGATGCGCAGATCGCTAAAGGCCATCGGCAGCGCAAAGTAGATGAACATAACCTGCACCACAATCGGGGTGCCGCGAATGATTTCAATAAAGACCAGCGCGATGTGGTTGGCGATCCAGCCGCCGAAGCAGCGGGCGAAACCGGCCACCAGACCAATTATCAGACCGCCGGCCAGGCCGAGGACGGAAATCCACAGCGTCATTTTGGCGCCTTCCAGCAAAATCGGAATGGCAGGCCAGATGGCACTCCAGTCAAACTGCATAATACGTTCCTGTTACCGTGTCGAGAGCAGAGGAAAGCCTCCGCCAAAATACCGTCTCCCGCTGAGCCTGTGCCGGAAGACCGTTGTGGTGTCGCCGGACCTCGGTCCGGCGAAGTACGTTTTTATTATTTGGGTTCAGTGCCGAACCATTTTTTATAAATTTCGTTATAGGTACCATTGTCGCGCAGCGTTTTCAGCGCACCGTTCACTTTCTCACGCAGCTCGTCGCTGCCTTTCGGGAAGGCGATACCGTAGTTTTGCGCTTCCAGTGATTCGCCTACCGCTTTGAACTTACCGTTGCCCGCGGTTTTGATGAAGTACAGAATATTCGGCGTATCGTGCAGCACGGCATCCGCGCGACCGGTTCCCAGCTCCATATAGGCGTTATCGATGTTCGGGAACTGACGCAGATCTTTGGTTTTGATATTGGCTTTCGCGTAGTCAACGGAGCCGGTGCCGCTCTTCACCGCGACCACTTTACCGTTCAGATCTTTGACATCTTTGATGTCGTTATTATTGGCGTTGACCATCACCAGCAGGCCGCTTTTGTAGTAGCCGTCGGAGAAGTCGATCGCTTTTTTACGCTCGTCGGTAATGGTGATCCCCGCCAGCGCCAGATCGATATTTTTGGTTTGCAGCGCCGGGATAATGCCGCTGAAGTCCATTGGCTTCAGGGTGTAGTCGAGCTTCAGCTCTTTGGCGATAGCCGCCCACAGGTCAACGTCAAAACCCACATACTTATCGCCTTGCTTAAATTCGAACGGGACGAACGCCGTATCGGTGGCGACAACCAGGGTCTTATTGGCGGCATGGGAAGAAACCGCAAAAGCCAGGGTCAGTGCAGCCAGTGAAACTTTAAATACAGACTTCATAGCATTTCCTTTTATATCCACGGGACGATCCCCTGCGAGAACGACTAGCCTAATGAAAAAATCGTGCCACTTTTACAAGCTGTTGTTTTTCAACAAACGAAGCGTAAGTCGTTGCACAAGATCGATCATTTCAGGCAGTGACTGCACCATGATGGGGCGTCATTTTGGTGCGTCATAAGGGTGCTGAATTACCAGCCCATTTTTAGCGCAAACCCTGATGGGAAAACAATCTCGACGTAACGATTGTGTGAGGTGATTATTACAATCTTTTTACTTTTGCGCGCATTTTCATCAATCTGGTGCCCTGAAACGGTGCAAGGCCAGTGGGGGATGAAAAGCAAAGGATGGAATATAGGGCAGGGAGAAACGCTGAGGCGCCGCCGACCGCGCTGGGCCGGCGGCAAAGCCTTACTCGATGTTGGCTTCAATGAACCACAGGAATTTATCCAGATCGCGGGAAGCCGCGGTGAAGATATCTGCAGTGTCTTCGTCTTTTGCTTCGTCGATCGCCTTACGCACATCGTTCGCCACTACCGCGTAGCGGTCAGCCAGGGCTTTCAGGTGATCCTGAACGTGATGGATGTCCAGCGGGTAGCTCTGCAGCGGGGTTTTGCTGTTAATGACCTGAGTGGTACCCAGGGCGACGCCGCCCAGCTGCACCGCGCGCTCGGCCATGGTGTCCAGATGTTCGGTCAGCGCGGTACGGAAGCCATCCAGCATTTCGTGCACGGCGATAAAGTTCGCACCGCGCATATTCCAGTGTGCCTGCTTGGTGATAAGTGACAGGTCAATGAACTGGATCACCTGGCGATTCAACAGCTCAATGGTCGCTTTCTTTTCGCTGTCAGCGACATCGTTGCGGGTATAGACCAGATTAGACGCTTTTGATTTAACCAGTTTTGCGGTACTCATCGTTTCATATCCTCTTGATATTGATGCTCATCACACTTCAGATCTGAATGATGTGGAGCGTTGTCCCAAATGACTTCGGAAATAAGTATAGCAAGGGTTTTCAAGAGTGAGGCATCGGCAGGCTATATCACTCCGATAGCGCAAAGTGGTTGGTTATTTTAAAAATATTTAAATATCAGGTGTTTATATTCGGCTGAACGGCCCGGATTTCTCTCGAGCCGGCGCCGTAACAGAATGTTAATTGATATCGACCTGCTCGACTTTACTCTGCCGTTGCATAGTCAGCGTGGCGCCCATCGAGGCGATAATGATCGCGCCGAGCGCCAGGGTCTGGGAGAGCTTCAGCGTTTCACCGAGGAAGATCATACCGGAGAGGGCTGCTAACGCTGGCTCAAGGCTCATCAGCGTGCCGAAGGTGCGCGTCGGCAAGCGCGTCAGGGCCATCATCTCGAGGGAGTAGGGCAGCGCGGTGGAGAGAATCGCGATCCCCAAACCCAGCGGCAGCAGCGACCACTGCCACAGCGTATCGGTGGCCTGCGCCATACCTAACGGCACAAACACCAGCGAGGCGATGAGCGACCCCATCGCTACCGTGGCTGGACCATGCTCTTCACCGGCACGCTGTCCGGTCAGAATATAGACCGCCCAGCACGCCCCGGCGCCGAGGGCGAACAGCGCGCCGGTTAAATCGACCTGCGCCACGTTCTGCCCCAGCGGCAGAAGATACCATAGTCCGAGGATCGCCAGCGCCACCCAGACAAAATCCAGCGGGCGGCGCGAACCAAACAGCGCCACCGCCAGCGGGCCGGTAAACTCCAGGGCCACCGCCACGCCGAGCGGAATGCGCTGCAGGGATAAATAAAAGAGATAGTTCATCGCCCCGAGCGCCAGGCCGTACAGTAGCAGCGGCACGCGCTGCGCCGGGGAGAAACGTAGCCGCCATGGCTTGAACACCACCACCAGAATCAGCGTTCCCAGCGCCAGACGCAGGGCGGTGACGCCCGGGGCGCCGACCACCGGGAACAGCGATTTAGCAAGCGATGCGCCGCTTTGAATCGAGGTCATGGCGACTAAAATCACCAGTATCGGCAACCATGCCGCCGCTTTTCTGGATGGACCGGGCATCCTTTCTCCTGTCAGGTTTTGTCAAAAGGGGTAAAAGTTCCAGTGTACTGGAATTACCTGCCGGCGGTTGAGCTAATGTTGAAAAAAACAGGGGCAAAAACAGTACAATGGCGAAAACTGCTGAGAAATTCACCAGGCGGTTAGGATTAATCTGGATGCTTGCGAATTTCTTAATGAGCGTTAAGATGTAAGTTAACGCCAAAAATTGTTGTTTTCCATATTGTTACAGAAATATGGAAACTTTTGGTTACATGAAAAAGTATGTTAGACAATGTAAACTCCAAAGAGTTTCCCAAAAGTTTTTGATATATTTAAGGCTTAGGACTTATTAGAAACACATTTGAGGTGGTTATGAATAAAATTGCACGTCTTTCAGCACTGGCCGTTGTTCTGGCTGCATCCGTAGGTACCACTGCATTTGCTGCAACTTCTACCGTAACCGGCGGTTACGCGCAGAGCGACATGCAGGGTAAAGCGAACAAAGCTGGCGGTTTCAACCTGAAATACCGTTACGAGCAAGATAACAACCCGCTGGGCGTTATCGGTTCCTTCACCTACACCGAGAAGGATAACAACAGCAACGGTACTTACAACAAAGGTCAGTACTACGGCATCACCGCTGGTCCGGCTTACCGTCTGAACGACTGGGCAAGCATCTACGGCGTAGTGGGTGTTGGTTACGGTAAATTCCAGAACAACAACTACCCTCATAAATCCGATATGAGCGACTACGGTTTCTCCTACGGTGCTGGTCTGCAGTTCAACCCGATCGAAAACGTTGCTCTGGACTTCTCCTACGAGCAGTCTCGTATTCGTAACGTTGACGTCGGCACCTGGATTGCTGGCGTGGGTTACCGCTTCTAATCACTCCGGTGATATGAAAAATCCGCCTCTCGGGGCGGATTTTTTTTGCCTGCTGACGGCCGGCCCGGGCGACTGGCCGGGCCGGCGCAATTAATTGACTGTGAACTCATCGGTACCGAGGTGAGCGTAGTCCACCTTCTGCAGCTGGAAGTTGGTGATGTACACCGGACCGGCCTTTTGCTCAGAGATAAACCGATAGCGTGGGGTGATTTCCGCCGCCTGGATCCCGGTCCACTGGGAGAAGAAACTGAGGAAATCATTCGCCGAACGCTGCGCCTTAATCACTTTATGCGCTTTGTCATCGCTGGATAGCACCATAAACGGCACCTGGAAGTTCTGCTGGAACTTATCGTCATGCGCCAGATACTGCACCTCTTTGCCCCGCTCCTTGAACGCCAGACCATGATCGGAAAAATAGGTCAGGGAAAAAGTGTCACCGGAATTTTGCAACTGATGATAAAGCTTAGCCAGCAGCGAATCGGTCTGCGTCATGCTGTAGAGGTAGCATGAGGTCTCTTTCGACTGAACGAAAACCGTGTATTTGCCCTTGGTCCGATCGCAGGCCTGTGGGTGAGAGCCCATCAGGTGCAGGACAATCAGCTGCGGCTGGGTACGCTGGGTTGAGAGCACCTGCTCGGTCAGCTTCAGCAACTGCTCGTCCTGGGTGTTTTTATTGGCTTCGAAATCGCCGTTTTTCAGGAACTGTACTTCATCCGCCCGTTTGGCGATGCTGGCGATAGCGGTGTCGTACTCGCCAATTTGCCCCTGGTTGGAGAACCACCAGGTCTGGAAACCGGCGCGGTTGGCGAGGGTGACAAAGTTATCCTGATACTGTGGTTTGCCATCGACCACCCGGTTAAGCGTCAGGCCGAGCGATTTCTGCGTTGAGCCGCTGGCGGCGATGTAGTTGTTAAACAGATAACCGTTTACCGAGCTGGCAAACGGCGTGTTGTCCCAATGGCCACCGAAAGCGCCGAGGGCATCGCGGCGCGCGCTTTCACCGATCACCACCACATAGAGATGGTATTTTGGCTTTACCGCCAGCACGTGCCAGCTGTCTTTCATGCCAGCCAGCTGCGCCATCCGGGCCTGTTCGTCCAGCACCTCGTTGTTATTCACCACCACGTCTTTGACAAAACGAAAGGCCGGATAACCGGTGTCAATCACCTTGAATACACCGCCCCAGGCAAGGTTTTGCACCGGCTGGAGAAAGAAGATCCCGATGCTGAACAACAGGCCCAGCGTATCCATTTTTCCCCAGCGTGATGGCTCAACGATCCTACGACGAACCGCAATGACCCCGAGAGCGAAGATGAAGACCGCCAGCAGATAGTTGTACCACGGGAAGATGGTCAGGATTTCCGTAGACTCTTCCACGTTGGTGGCGTGCAGCGCCAGCAGAGTGTTGAAGTTGGGGGCACCGTAGGCCTGGCCAAAGGGATAGTACAGAGCCGCCAGCAGGGAATAGGCGCCGACCACCGCTTTCTGGACGCGCGGAAAGGCGCGCCACAGCAGATGTAACACGCAGGTAAATGCCACGGTATAAAGCAGGCTAAATTCATAGCCCAGCGCCAGGTTAATTAACAGCGACTGTAAAAAGTAGAATCCCGTCCATGGGTTCAGTGCCAGTCGGCGGGCGACCAGCGTATCTTTCAGGGTGGTGACATTCATAGTAAACAATCAAAAAGAGGCCATGCGCATCCCCTGGCGTCAAGGGGTAAAACCTGCTGGACAGTGCGTGAAAAGGGTCTCTGCGAGCCGCGAATGTGGCAGGGCTGTGCAAAGATAGGGCTTGTAAATGGTAAGGTCAACCAGACATAACAGATTGTTTTGCGAGGGCGCTTACAAAACTTGAAAAAAGGTCAGGGAAACGGGGGGAACCGGTCATTTTACCGGCAGAAAATGACAGAAAAATGAAGCGGCGTACCGCGACGCCGCCTTAGGAATTGGGTTTGCCCTGCTGCGGTTTACCGTTGATCATCTCGCACAGCATACCGATCAGCATCAATCGTACTTTAAAGGGGGAATGGCTAAACACGTTTATGCACCTCTTGAATTCATTCATCTGCTCTCCTCCTGCCAGTTCGCTCCGTCATTCCCTGATGGATGTTTGCATTATATACAGATATAGCACAGGCTATATTTTATAGCTATGGCTAAAACGTTAATTTTTTGTGCTCTTGGCGCAATCCATTACAATGTGGATCTTTTTATACGATGCTTGACGCGTCACACGAATGAGGAAGCACAATGAACCGTCGCGCAGGTAAGCCAATAACAAAAAAAGTGACGCAGTTAGTGAATGTTGAAGAGCACGTGGAAGGGTTTCGCCAGGTGCGGGAAGCGCATCGCCGCGAGCTGATCGATGACTATGTGGAGCTGATCTCCGATCTGATCAACGAAGTGGGCGAGGCGCGCCAGGTGGATATGGCCGCGCGTCTTGGCGTTTCGCAACCGACGGTCGCTAAAATGCTCAAACGCCTGGCCAGCGTCGGTCTTATTGAACAGATCCCCTGGCGCGGGATCTTCTTAACCCCGGAAGGTGAGAAGCTAGCCCAGGAGAGCCGCGAGCGCCATCAAATCGTGGAGAACTTCCTGCTGGCGATCGGCGTCAGCGCGGAGATTGCCCGACGTGATGCGGAAGGGATGGAGCATCACGTGAGCGAAGAGACGCTGGCGATGTTCCTGAAATTTACCCAAACACAGGGATCTCAGGAAGCATGACTCTTCCCTTCGTCCAGTCGCTGCTGCGCGATCGTTTTCTCCATTTGCTGCTGATTATCGCCTGCGTGCTCAGCGCCATCGTGCCGTTTGTCCCGGCAAGCTGGCCGGCGGCCATTGACTGGCATACCATCGTCACGCTTAGCGGCCTGATGTTGTTGACTAAGGGGATCGAACTGAGCGGCTATTTTGACGTGCTGGGCCGAAAAATGGCCCGCCGCTTTGTGACTGAGCGCCAGCTGGCCATCTTTATGGTGCTGGCGGCGGCGCTGTTGTCTACCTTTCTTACCAACGACGTTGCGCTGTTTATTGTGGTGCCGTTGACGCTGACGCTAAAAAAATGGTGCGCCATCCCGGTGAACCGGCTGATTATTTTCGAAGCGTTGGCGGTGAACGCCGGTTCGCTGCTGACGCCGATCGGCAACCCGCAGAATATTTTGCTGTGGGGACGATCCGGCCTCTCTTTCTTCGGGTTTATCGGTCAGATGCTGCCTCTGGCAGCGGCGATGATGCTGACCCTGCTGGCGCTGTGCTGGTTCTGTTTTCCGGCGAAGCGGCTAAGTTACCAGAGCAGCGACAGGGCGCCGTCATGGCAACCTAAGCTCGTCTGGAGCTGTCTGGGACTGTATGTGGTGTTTCTGACGGCGCTGGAGATGAATCAGGCCCTGTGGGGGCTGGCGCTGGTGCTGCTGGGCTTCCTGGTGCTGGCCCGGGCGGTGATCGTCCATGTCGACTGGTCGCTGTTGCTGGTGTTTATGGTGATGTTTATTGACGTCCATCTGCTGACCCAGCTTCCGGCGCTGCACCAGGTGCTGAGCGGGGTGGGGACCCTCTCCGGCGGTGGACTGTGGCTGACCGCTATTGGCCTGTCGCAGGTGATCAGTAATGTGCCCTCGACTATTCTGTTGCTCAACTATGTCCCGCCGTCAATACTGCTCGCCTGGGCGGTTAACGTGGGCGGCTTTGGCCTGCTGCCGGGCTCGCTGGCCAATATTATCGCCCTGCGTATGGCCAGCGATCGGCGCATCTGGTGGCGCTTCCATCTCTACTCCATTCCAATGCTGCTATGGGCGGCACTCAGCGGCTACTGGCTCTTCAAACTCAGCGCCTGATCTCAACAGAATCGCGCCATCATTCACTTCGATCGCCAGGATCGCCTTTCGGGGCGATCTTTTTTTGTCCGGCTCACAGAAACCGATCCCGGCCTTTGCTTACCTTTTCACTTTCCGGTATATGACTAGTCATTACGTTTAAATGACTAGTCATATACCGAGGCGCAGCATGAAGAACAGACTACCGGCAGATTTTTTATGGGGAAATTCCGTCTCCAGCATGCAGACGGAGGGGGCGTGGAACGAGGGTGGCAAGGGGATGTCGGTGTATGATATCCGTCAACCGGCGGAGTTCGCCTCCGACTGGAAGGTGGCGACCGACTCTTATCATCGTTATCGGGAAGATTTCGATTTGATGCAGGATCTGGGCATGAACTGCTACCGTTTTCAGATCGCCTGGAGCCGGGTGTGCCCTGACGGAGATGGCGAATTCAATGAACAGGGGATCGCCTTCTACCATCAATTTATAAATGAACTGATCGCCCGCGGCATTGAGCCGATGATCTGCCTGTACCACTTCGATATGCCGCTGTCGTTGGCGGAGCGCTACAACGGTTTTACCGACCGCCGGGTGATGGACGCTTTTATCCGCTACGGCCAGAAGATGATCGCCTGCTATGGCGACAAGGTGAAATACTGGCTCACCTTTAATGAGCAGAATCTGTACCATTCGCCGGAAGCGTTTCTGATTTCCGGCTATCTGCAGGGGGAGAAGACCCTGCGCGAACTGTATCTGATCCAGCATCATGTGATGATGGCGCACGTCCATCTGACTCACTATCTGCACCAGACGAAGCCGCAGTGTCTGATGGGCGGAATGCTGGCTCACGCTCTGGTCTATCCGGCTACCTGCAAACCACGCGATATCCTCTGCGTCCAGCAGCTGGATGAGTTCTTAAACCAGAACCTGCTGCGCGCCTACGCGGGTGAGGGTTATAGCCCGGAGGTGATGCATTTTGTCGCCGCGGAAGGGTTCGATGATATCTATCGTCCGGAGGATCTCGCCCTGATGGCGACGGTGAAGGTCGATTATCTGGCGTTCAGCTATTACGCCAGCCGCACATTGAACAGCGACGCGATCCCGCCGGGAACGGCGGTCAACAACTATATGCTGTTTGGCAACCAGGATAACCCGTTCCTGAAAGCGACGGAATGGAACTGGCAGATTGATCCGCTGGGCTTCCGGACGATCATCACTCGTTACTATAACGACTGGCGCCTGCCGGTGTTCCCGATTGAAAACGGCATCGGGGTGATTGAGTCCTGGGACGGCGAACATCCCATTGCCGATGATTACCGTATCGCTTACCATCGCGACCATATCAACGCCATGAAAGCGGCCATCTTTGAGGATGGGGCGCAGGTGATCGGCTATCTCGGCTGGGGATTAATCGATATCCTGAGCTCACAGGGCGATATGCGTAAGCGCTACGGCGTGGTGTACGTCAATCGCGAAAACCATGACCTCAAGGACCTGCGGCGGGTGCCGAAGAAGAGCTATGCATGGTTGAAGCAGGTGTTCCGCAGCAACGGCGAAGCGATGTAACGCTGCCCTGGCGGTCAGATGGTGTATCCAGCCTGCCAGCCACACACTGAATGGATAAGGACCGGGAAATGACGGCGAAGTATCTGCAAATCGCGCGGGAAATAAAAAAACGCATCATCAGCCAGCAGTATCCTGCCAGCGCGCCGCTACCCGACCAGTTTGCGCTGGCGGCGGAGTTCAGCACCAGCCGGATGACCATCCAGCAGGCGATGCGCCAGTTAATCGTCGAAGGGCTGATCTATACCCGTAAAGGGCAGGGCACCTTTGTGCGGAAAAATTTCCTTCAGCTGTCGCAGTGGGAGCTGCCCGGCAGCGACTATTTCGGCGCCACCAAAACCTGGGAGCATCTTGGCGAAGTGCAAAGCGAAGTGGTGCGCTTTGCGGTGCGCTTTCCCAGCGATAAGGAGCAAAGTTCGCTGCTTATCGACGCCGATGCCCCGGTGTATGACTTTGTTCGCCTGCGGCTGCTCAACGGCGAGCCGGTATCGCTGGATCTGACGGTCATGCCGGTGGGGCTGGTGCCGGGGTTAACCAAAAGCCATCTGGAAGGTTCCGTGTTTCGCTATGTGCAGGAGACGCTGGGGCTGAAGCTGATGGGATCTTACCGCGTGGTGCGGGCGATGAAGCCCGGGGAACTGGATAAACAGCATCTTCACTGCGAACCGACCGATCCGGTGCTGGAGGTGGAGCAGGTTATCTATCTGGAGGATGGCACGCCGCTGGAGTACGCCCACTGCCATTATCGCTACGATCACGGCGGGATTATTCTGGTGAATAACGGCTAGGCCGGGGCTCCTGCTGGCGGCTGCGCATAGCGGGGTTACGGCGTGGTAGGGTTTGGTAGCCCGGGCGAGCGTTAGCCGCCTCGAGGGAAAATGCCGATAAAAAACGGCGGGCATCAGGCCCGCCGTTTTACTTGTCAGCACAATTTAGTTCAGACGCACCGGCATACCGGAGCGGTTCTGGATAGCCTGCTCAACCACGTTCTGATCGACATCAGACTGGCTGGTAACTGCCTGTACCGGCTGAGTCAGGGTGATCGGCACGATCTCGCCGCCCTGGAACTGCGCTTCGGTGGTCGACAGCGGGTTGTGCACCTCGATGTAACGGCTGCCGTCCGGCTCGGTGGTCGCTTTTACCGGCTCATCGATAAACTGTACGCGGGTGCCGACCGGCACGTTCTCAAACAGGAATTTGATGTCATCGTTACGCAGACGCACGCAGCCGTGGCTCACGCGCAGGCCGATACCGAAGTTAGCGTTGGTGCCGTGGATGGCGTACAGACGGCCGATATACAGCGCGTACAGCCCCATCGGGTTATCCGGACCGGCCGGTACGACGGCTGGCAGCGGGTTGCCGGCGGCGGCGTATTCAGCATGCATTTTGGCGGTCGGTGTCCAGGTCGGGCCGGCCTTCTTGCGTTCGACTTTGGTGGTCCAGTTGATCGGCGTATCTTTACCTAACTGGCCGATACCGATCGGCAGAACGATCACGGTATTGGTGCCTTTCGGGTAGTAGTACAGACGCATTTCCGCGCTGTTGATAATGATCCCTTCATGCACGGTATCCGGCAGAATCAGCTGCTGAGGGATGTTCAGGACGCTACCGCCCTTCGGCAGGTAAGTATCCACCCCCGGGTTGGCTTCCAGCATGTTGGAAAGCCCCATCTGATATTTCGCCGCGAAGTATTCCAGCGGCTGTTTGTTATCATCCGGAATGGTAATGACCTGATTCTGACCAACCAAACGGCTGCCATCGGTTGGCAAAGGATAGGTGACAGCAGACGCTGTATTGCAAAAGCCTACGATGGCGAAGGCTGCCGCTAAGAGTGTAGATAATTTCATAGTCTTTAATGTCGTGTGCGAAATCAACGCCACACAGGCCTTTGTTAATGATTGAGACAGTAGATGGGAGCGCATTATATGTGCATTCCGCTGAACAGGTAAATCAGATGTGTACGAAATCACATTTTTTTCCCTGTCGCCTCGGCTGCCGCGGTCCGGCAGGCGGCCGAAGCATCGCTCGCCGCGCGGGTAAAGGGCGGTTACTCTTCCAGCAGCCGGGCCTGCAGCGCGGCGCGAACCGGCGCGGTAAGCTGGTACTCTGCCGCCAGCCAGGCGTCGACGGTGCCATAGCGCTGGTGAATAGCCGACAGCGCGGCGGCGAGATAGGACTCTTTTACCGTCAGAATATCCGCCAGGCTTTGGCGCCCCTGGGCAGTGAGGTCGTTGCCGAGCAGCTCCAACATCCAGGCCTCCACCTGCGTCAGCATGCCGTGGGTAAGGAGATACTCCTCCATCACCGTTTCGCTGTCGCAGCCGACGGCGAACAGCGTTAACGCGCAGCCGACGCCGGTGCGATCTTTGCCGACCGCGCAGTGTTGCAGTAAAGCGCCTTCAAAAGGCGTGGTCAGCCAGGCGGCGAGCTGGCGATAGGCCGGGTTGTTAAACGGCAGCTGGCGGTAGAGTTGCAGCATAAACTGCTCGCCGTTCAGCGCGTTAAGGGTGGCGGCATTCAGCTCGGTGACCTTCGCATTTACCTCGCTCACCGGCGGATTGGCCGGCGCGTTAAGATAATGGGTAAGCGGGCTAAGCTTGTCCGGAGTACGGGCTACCTCTCCGGGGTCGCGATAGTCGAGCACCCGGCTGAGCGGCAAAGTATCGAGGTGGTTGAGATCCTCCGCCGTTAACCGGTTTAGCGCGCCGGATCGCAATAGCTTGCCGCTGCGGACGCGGCGTCCGTCGGCGGCAAGCTGGCCGCCCAGGTCGCGAAAATTGATGCCGCCCTGCAGGGATAAAAAAGCCGGGTGTCGCGATAGGCTGCTGGTCATGGGACTCCTTATAAATACGTACAGAATAACCGTTTGAGCGCGGGTTTCCGGCTCATCTGACAAAGACCTTAGCACAAGCGCCGCGGTGGAATTTACCGCAGGCCGTGAAAAGTGTGTCATTTGCTGGCATAATGTCTGCTGTATCACACCCCTCATACTCTTTTTTCAGGATATCCCCGTGCTAGTATCCAGCAACGTTACCATGCAGTTTGGCAGCAAGCCGCTGTTCGAAAATATCTCCGTTAAATTTGGCGGCGGCAACCGTTATGGTCTGATCGGCGCCAACGGCAGCGGTAAATCGACCTTTATGAAGATCCTCGGCGGCGATCTCGAACCGACGCTGGGCAACGTTTCTCTCGACCCGAACGAGCGCATCGGTAAGCTGCGTCAGGATCAGTTCGCCTTTGAAGCGTTCACCGTGCTGGATACGGTCATCATGGGCCACGGCGAGCTGTGGGAAGTGAAGCAGGAGCGCGATCGCATCTACGCCCTCGCTGAGATGAGCGAAGAAGATGGCTACAAAGTGGCCGACCTGGAAGTCAAATATGGCGAAATGGACGGCTACTCGGCGGAAGCGCGCGCCGGCGAACTGCTGCTCGGCGTCGGCATTCCGGTTGAACAGCATTATGGCCCGATGAGCGAAGTCGCGCCGGGCTGGAAGCTGCGCGTCCTGCTGGCGCAGGCGCTGTTTTCCAATCCGGATATCCTGCTGCTCGATGAACCGACCAACAACCTGGACATCGACACCATTCGCTGGCTGGAGCAGACGCTGAACGATCGCGACAGCACCATGATTATCATTTCGCACGACCGTCACTTCCTGAACATGGTCTGCACCCACATGGCGGATCTCGACTACGGCGAGCTGCGCGTGTATCCGGGCAACTACGACGAATACATGACCGCGGCCACCCAGGCGCGTGAGCGTCTGCTGGCGGACAACGCCAAGAAAAAAGCGCAGATTGCGGACCTGCAGTCGTTCGTTAGCCGCTTCAGCGCCAACGCCTCTAAATCGCGTCAGGCCACCTCGCGCGCGCGCCAGATTGACAAAATCAAGCTGGAAGAGGTTAAAGCCTCCAGCCGTCAGAACCCATTTATCCGCTTCGAGCAGGATAAGAAACTGTTCCGTAACGCGCTGGAAGTGGAAGCCCTTACCAAAGGCTTTGATGAAGGTCCGCTGTTCAAAAACGTCAACCTGCTGCTGGAAGTGGGCGAAAAGATCGCCATTCTGGGCGCCAACGGCGTGGGTAAATCCACCATGCTGAAAACCCTGGTAGGCGAACTGCAGCCGGACAACGGCAGCGTGAAATGGTCTGAAAACGCGCAAATCGGCTACTACGCGCAGGACCATGAGTACGAGTTCGAAAACGACCTGACGGTCTTCGAATGGATGAGCCAGTGGAAGCAGGAAGGCGACGACGAGCAGGCAGTACGCAGCATCCTCGGCCGTCTGCTGTTTAGCCAGGACGATATCAAAAAGCCGGCGAAGGTACTTTCCGGTGGCGAGAAAGGGCGCATGCTGTTCGGTAAGCTGATGATGCAGAAGCCAAACATCCTGGTGATGGACGAACCGACCAACCACCTGGATATGGAGTCGATTGAATCGCTGAACATGGCGCTGGAGATGTATCAGGGCACCCTGATCTTTGTCTCCCACGACCGTGAGTTTGTCAGCTCGCTGGCGACCCGCGTCCTGGAGATCACTCCGGACCGCGTGATCGACTTCAGCGGCAACTACGAAGACTACCTGCGCAGCAAAGGTATCGAGTAATCCCTGTCCGTTACCCGGGTAGCGGCTACGCCTTACCCGGGCGACACGCGGTGCCGTTTTTTTGTCGGGTGGCGGCTAACGCCTTACCCGACCTACGGTTCTTGCGACCTGCCTTTAATGTCTTCACCGCGCTGGCTGAAACTACCGGCCTATGGTCAGAACCTCCACTCCGTTCCTTCAACGCCATTCACCAGCAGCTTACGCTTTTCTCCTACCGGTAATGACAGCTTCAGCGCTTTCCACGCCGGGCGATAGTTGCCGCGGGCGTTGATATCCAGGTTTATGCTGCTGGCGCTGCAGGTCATTTCCCACTCCAGCCATAGCGCATCCCCCTGTTTATAGCCCCAGCTTTCGCCGTCGTCTTCAAACAGCAGACCGCGGGTTGAGCCGGTACCTTTCAGCGGGAACAGCTGCAGTTCGCGACGATCGTCTTTTTGCGCATCGACATGGCTGATACGTTCACTAAGCGGCAGACCAGCGCCGGCGCGGACCAACAGCGGCAGTTTTTCCAGCGGCGCGTCCAGCGTCACCCACTGGCCGCCGGCGAACCACTGATGGCTGTAGAAATCGTACCAACCGGCCTGATTATCCGGCAGCCATACTTCACGCTGGCGGGCGCCCGGCTCGACCACGCTGGCCACCAGCAGGTCGCGGCCCAGCAGGAAGTCATCGCATTCGGCGAAGGTCTGCGCATCGTGCTGGTGATCGAGGAAGGTCGGGCGCAGCATCGGCTCATCATCAGCATGCGCCTGCCATAGCAGAGTGTACAGATAGGGCAACAGGCGGTAGCGCAGCTCAATGGCTGAGCGGATCGCCGGGGTGATTTCCGGGTACATCCATGCTTCGTTTACCGTCTGGTCGTCATTCCACGAGTGAATGGTAAAGCGCGGATGCATGACGCCATTTTGTACCCAGCGCACAAACAGTTCCGGCTCGGGTTTATCGCCGGAGAAACCGCCGACGTCGTGGCCGACGTTAAACAGCCCGGAAAGGCTCATCCCCAGGCCCATGCGGATGTTATAGCGCAGCGTATCCCAGTTGGTGCGGTTGTCGCCGCTCCAGGTCTGTACGTAGCGCTGCATCCCGGCGCAGCCGGAGCGGGAGATCAGATATGGGCGCTTTTGCGGCGCAAAGCGCTGCTGGGCTTCCAGCGAGGCGCGCATCATCAACAGCGGCATCACCGGGCGAATATGTTTGATGGCGATTTCACGGCCAAAGCCGTAGCAGCGGGCTTCGCCGTCCCATACTTCGTATTCGTTATTATCGTTCCAGGTCGAATCGATGCCCATCTCCAGTAGCTGGGTGGTCACGCCTTCCTGCCACCAGGCCACGGTTTGCGGATTGGTGAAATCGAGATGCGACCCTTCATCATCCCAGAAGCTGGAACGCTCCGGAGCGTCAGTTTGCGAATCGCGAATGAAGAGACCGCGCTCCGCCACCTCGCCGTAGCGCGGGTGATCCTGCAGCAGGCACGGTTTGATATTGGCGGCCAGCTTCAGCCCGGCATCGTGAAACGACTGGCTCATCACTTTGGGCTGCGGCACCTTGTCGTAGTTCCAGTTAAAGACGTAGCGCTTGCCGTTGATTGAGGTATAGCCGGAAGAGAGCTGGAACGAATCGCAGGGGATCGCGTGCTGCTCGCACAGGCGGATAAAGTTCATCAGCTGATTTTGCGCATCCGGCGCGTCGGTATAGTGCATGGTGGAGCCGCTGTAGCCGAGGCTCCATTTGGGTCCAAACAGCGTTTTACCGGTCAGGCGAACGAAGGCTTTGGTCACATCCAGCACCTGCTTACCGGTAAACAGGTAATAATCGATGTCGCCGGCTTCCGCCTGCCAGCGGCGATAGGCGGTGTGGTAGTTGTCGATCTCGTTCCCCAGATCCAGCCAGCAGCTGCTCAGGTTGTCATAGAACAGGCCGTAGCTGATATCGCTGCGCTGGGTGATGGTGAACGGAATATGTTTATACAGCGGGTCGGTGCTGACGGCGTTGTAGCCCATGGCATCGAGGTTACGCATCTCATAGCGTTTACCGGTGCGCTGCAGGTCGCCGGCCTTTTCGCCCAGGCCGTAAAAACGCTCGTCTTTGCGGCGGCTCAGATAATGGGCGACGCCGTCGCCGTGGGCATTCGCCAGGTAGGCGCTGGTCGGACGGTCATTGGCAAGCGGCTGCCATTCGCCGGCCTCGTCGCGATAGCTCCACTCCAGCCACAGCGGCTGGTGAACGGTGACGCGCAGCTGGCGGGTGGCGATAGTCAGCGTATCCCCCTCCCGGGTCAGCTGCCAGGCCGGGAGACTAAAACCGCTGAGGTCATCCCGGGCGCGGCCTTCCCACGGCACATCCTGCTGCGGAGCGATGCTCCAGGTGCGATCCAGCGCCAGCTGGCCCTGGCGTTTTAGCAGGACGCGGAACAAATTCTCTTCCAGTACATACAGGCACAGGGTGTGCTGGCCATCGACCGTCAGTTCAACGTGATGCTCCAGCTGTTGATGCAAACTCCAGTGTTTCAGCGTCTTCATATCTTACATCCACTCTCAGGCGCGCTTGGCGCGACGTTCAGCAATAAATGCCACCAGGAAAACGGCGCCAATCAGGTCAAAGAAACCCATGGCGATAAATAGCGGGTTGAAGCCGATTTTGTCGGCGGTCACCCCGATTAATAACGAGAACAAGAAGCTGGCGATCCACGCTGCGGAGCCGCGCATACCGTTGACCGTCGCCATTTGTCCCTTGTCGAAAGACTCCACCACCAGCGCGCTGAGCATGCAGGAGATGATCTGATGGCCGAAGCCGCCAATGGAGATCAGGATGATGGTGATATAGGGATCGCGGGTGATGGCGACGAGGGCCAGGGAGAGCATCAGGAACGCGCCGGTTACCGAGCTGGCGATCACCGAGTTCACTCGCGTACAGCCAAACCAGCGAACATACAGGCGGGTGAGGTAGCCGCTGACCACGCTGCCGAGATCGGCGGCGAGAAACGGCAGCCAGGCGAACATGGCGATCTGCTTCAAATCCATGCCGTGCTCTTTCGCCAGGTACAGCGGCACCCAGAAACTCAGCACCGCCCAGGCGGGCTCGGCCATAAAGGCGGGAATGGCGATCCCGTAGAAACGTTTATTTTTCGAGACGGTTTTGAGCGCGGTAAAGAAGGGCTGTTTTACCGGCGGGGCTTCGTTATCCTGTTTGATGTACTCCAGCTCGCTTTTGCTGAGATTGGGGTGCTTTTCCGGGGTCTGATAGAAGGCCCACCATAGTACTACCCACAGTAGCGCCAGCGCGCCGGTAAACATAAACGCCCCTTGCCAGCCGAAGGAGGCGTGGGCGAAGTAGATGATCGGCGGGGCCAGCATCGCGCCGATGGAGAACCCAACGCCAGCCCAGCCGGCGGCAATCGGGCGTTCAGATTTCGGAAACCATTCGCCGATGGTTTTGGCGTTGGCCGGAGTAGCGGCCGCCTCGGCCCCACCCATAAAGAAGCGCAACATAGCCAGGTGCAGCCAGCTACCGGCCCCGGCGTGGGCGATACAGGCCAGCGCCCACAGGGTGGCGCAGATCATAAAGCCAAGCTTCAGGCCGATGACGTCGATAAGCCAGCCGCACAGCGGCTGGAAAATCGTGTAAGCCAGCTGAAACGCGCCGACGATCCACGAGTATTGTTCGGTAGTAATGCCGAGGGTCGCTTTCAGTTCCGGCGCGATAATTCCCAGCGAGTTGCGTGTGATGTAGTTGACGGTAACGCCAAGTAAAAACAGGGCCAGCACCCACCAGCGCAGGTTTTTCACTACCCGGCGCGTTTTGCTGACGGCGATATCATTGTTGAGGCCTTGACTCATAGCACACTCCACAAGACGTTTGTAGGGGAAAGTGACGGTCTCACTCCCTGAGTGGTCACGTAGATTTATTAACTATTTGAATAGTCTATTTTTAATCTCAACATCATTGGTATAACTAGTATGGGAGATGTTGGGCCAATTCAGGCTAGGGCAGAAAAATCGTCTGGCAAAGCGCTATTTATGCAAGTTTTTTCATGAAATGAGCGAGATCGCATATTTGACAGCGGAATTTGCTTGTAACGTGTGCTTTTGTGATTATGAAAATTCTTTCATTTTTCAATCGGAGCTGGATCACAAAATGGATAAAAAGCTGCGCGTCGCCGAAATTGCCGCCCGCACCGGGCTATCGCCCAGCACCGTTTCACGCGTCCTGGCCGGGAAAGCGAATACCAGCGACAAGGCGCGCCGGGCGGTGCTGGACTGCGCCCGCGAGCTGGGTGTCATGCAGGGGTTGGCCGCCGGGCGTCTGCTGCTCAATCATCTGCTGGTGTTTGCCCCGCAGCGCGCATTCGATGAGCGATCGGATATCTTCTACTACCGGGTGATCCAGAGTATCAATAACGCGCTGGCGGCGCATGAAGTGCGCCTGCGCTACTGCGCGCTGGATGAGAACGACAGCGACGCCAACCTGTTTCTTGCCCGCATGAATGAACCTGAGACCCAGGCCGCGGTGCTGCTGGGGATCGACGATCCGCATATTCATGGCCTGGCGGCGGATCTGGGCAAACCCTGCGTATTGATCAACTGTCGGGATGAAGGGATGCGGCTGCCGTCCATCGCTCCCGATCATCGGCTGATCGGCCAGTGCGCAGCCCGCTATCTGTTTGATATGGGGCATCGGGCGGTGATGAACGTGATGTGCCTGCGCCGCTATACCATGGAGCTGCGGCTGGGGGGGATTCAGGAGGCGTGGCGCGCGCGTAATCTGCGCTTTACCGCCAGCCGGGATCTTATCAGCGTCGCCAACTTTAGCGCCAGAGAGACGGAAGAGCAGGTGGGCGCCTGGCTTGACGGCTTACAGGGCAGGCCGTTGCCCACCGCCTTCCTGGTGGGCGGCGATTTTATGGCCGCCGGCACCGTCAGCGCATTGCAAAAGCGTGGCCTGCGGGTGCCGCAGGATGTCTCGGTGATGAGCATTGACGGATTTAATCTGGCGGCGATTCAGGAGGTGCCGCTGACCGCGGTGCATGTGCCGCGGGATGAGCTGGGCAGCGAGGCGGTGCATCTCCTGCAGCAGCGCCTGCTGCGCCCGGAGGCGCCGCACGGCTCGCTACTGCT
This sequence comes from Klebsiella sp. 10, assembly GCF_018223925.1. Taxonomy (NCBI): domain Bacteria; kingdom Pseudomonadati; phylum Pseudomonadota; class Gammaproteobacteria; order Enterobacterales; family Enterobacteriaceae; genus Klebsiella; species Klebsiella sp. 10. The sequence goes on along the minus strand of NZ_JAGRRB010000009.1, from coordinate 166,589 downwards.
GCATGGCACGCTGGTGGTACGCGATTCGGTACGGCGGATCCGGCCGGGCAAAGGCCATACCGCCGTCGAGCCGCAGGGGCTGTATGACGATTAGACCGGCATACCCAGCGCCCGTTTGCCGTGGATATTCAGATCCTCCAGGGTGAAGCGCCCCTGCCAGCTGGCTTCATAGTCCTCGCGCGGGAAATCCCCCGGCGAGGCGCCTTTTTCCAGGGCGATTTTTACTTTCTGCGCGTAGGCGAGGTTCTTCTCGCACATCGGCGCGGCCGGAATGTACATCACATTTCCCCAGCCCTGCTGATTTTCCACCGGCGCCACCGAGTGAATGATGTCGCAGTGCCACCAGACGGAGTCCCCGGCATTCAGCGCTGGAATCGAGCTTAACGCTTTAATCAAGAGCGGGTGCCACTGCTCAGAGATCGGCAGCACTCTGCCCGGCGCGACGCCGCACAGCTCATCTTCCGGCACATCGTCGAGCAGGGGGCGCAGTAGCACATAAGCCATCGCCTCCGGGATCGGCACCACGTGCAGCAGCCCCTGACCCGGGATCATGTCCGACAGCGCGGTCCAGCCCTGGAAGGTGCGGAACACCGAGCATTTGGTGGTGTTGTCGACGGTATACTCTTCCACTTCGGTACGGTGCGCGGCGTCCCACGGGTCGTAGGCGTCGATATTGCCATTAAAAACGTTGGCGAAAACCTGCTGATAGGCGGGAAGCAGCCAGCGCTCCAGCGCGCCGGAATCGGTATGCGCCCCCAGCCCCTTCGAAGTGGTTCCCGGCGGGCGGCGGCGGATGCGGTCGGGATAGATCACGCTGACGTCCGGATCGAACCAGCGTTTGCCATTCTGTTCAAAACGCCACAGGCGGTTGAGGAAAGATTGCACTGCCGCCATTTCATCGCTCTGCCGCGCCTGCATTTGCGAGGGCGACCAGTAGATCGGGTAGATCTCCGGGCGCGAAGCCTCCAGCGAACCGAAGAAGCTGTCGCCAGGCCCTTTGTAAACATCGTCGAAATGATTGCGATCCAGATATTCCAGCATCGCGGTATCCCACGCCAGCGCCTGTTCGCGTGGGAAGTGGCCTTTAATCACCGCGCAGCCCCGGCGCTTAATGGCCGCGCGCTGCTCATCGCTCACTGTTCCTTCGGCGATATCGCGGAACGGAACGGTTGGCCAGACCTCCTGGCCTGCGGCTTTCAGTGTCTCAATCTCCTGCAGCCGCTCGCTGATGCGCGCTGAGAGCTTATCGAACACCGCCTGGACGTCGCCAATTTGCGCCCGCAGGGCCTGTTTCATCTGGCGAATCGCCGCTTTGTGATCGGCGGGAAGTGTTTCGTGGGTCGGGAGAGCAGCCATAATAACCTCGCTGTATCTTTCATTCGAAAGTATAAAATCTTACAAGCGTTAATTTAAGTTAAAATGGAGTTAATGCAAGTTTAAAATCTTGCTGCGGCGCACAAAATGGAAAACCGGGGCGCGATGCCCCGGCGAAGGGTCAGGCGTTAAAGGGCGGGGTGTTATCGAGGACGGCCTGGATAACGTTCAGCGCGCCGTCATGGTTATTATCGTCGGTAGTGTAGCCGGCGATGGCCTTGATGCTGTCGGCAGCGTTACCCATGGCGAAAGCGTATTTCACCAGCTTCAGCATTTCGGCGTCGTTGCCGCTGTCGCCGATGGCGACGCATTGCTGCGGCGAAAGATCCCAGCGCTTGAGCAAACGGCTGATGCCGTTGGCTTTATGCAGGCCAGGGATAATCAAATCGACAAAGCCAAAGCCGCTGGTGACCGGCTTCATGATGCCGTCGAGCGACACGTGCAGTTTATCAATCAGCTGTGGGATCTCGCTGTCCGGCAGGTTGAGAGAGAATTTAAACAGCGTATCGTCGATGGCGTGATAGTCGCTCACCCGCTGTAGGCGATGGTAGTGCTTCGACATCAGCTCAACAAAGGCGTCCGGAGCTTTATCGCTGACGTAGGCGCTCTGCAGGCCGCAGGCGACAAAGTTGAGCTGCGGATCTTTGAGCAATTCGCCAATCACCACTTGTGATTCGTGGCGGGTCAGTTCGCCGTGGAACAGCTGCTTGCCATGTTCATAAACCAGAGCGCCGTTTTCTGCGACGAATGAAATCTGCTCGCGAATCTCCGGGAAGAAGGAGATCAGCTGATAGTACTGGTTGCCGCTGGCGACAACGAATTCAATACCTTGCTGCCTGAGCTGCGCAAACTGGGCGAGGAAACGCGGGCGGTCGTACTGCTTGGCGTCATTGAGAAAAGTTCCGTCCATATCGGTGACGATAACTTTAACGGTCATAAGAGAGTGCTCCTAGCTTAACTTCGACCAGTAACATTCTAATTACAATGTGATGGGGAGCACAAATTTATTTCGAATGAAAGTTCAGGCATTCAGAAAATGCCGGAAGGGCATGTCTTTTCCGGCCTGCAGAACAGGGTTGGCCCGCTAAGCATAGTGCCAGCGGGCACGAAGGATTACAGCGTATGTTCGGTACGGGCGATAATATCGTCCTGGGTATCCGGCGACAGGGCGGTGAAGAACGCCGAGTATCCAGCGACGCGGACCACTAAATCGCGGTACTGGTCAGGATGTTTCTTGGCTTCCAGCAGCGTGTCGCGCGACACGATGTTGTACTGGATATGCCAGCCTTTGTGCACCTCGAAGAAAGTGCGCAGCAGCACCATCAGCTTCTGCTTATCGGACTCGTTCTCCAGCGTTGACGGATTCAGCTTCTGATTAAGCAGCACGCCGCCGAGGATCGCCCCGGTCGGCAGCTTGCCCACCGAACTGATAACCGCCGTCGGACCCAGATGGTCGGTACCGGAGGCCGGGCTGGCCCCCTCCGCCAGCGGGGTATGCGCTTTACGGCCATCCGGCGTCGCCATGGTCTGCGCGCCGAACGGGACGTTAGCGGAAATAGAGGAGGTGCCAGCGTAATAATTGCCGCCAATCGGGCCGCGGCCATAGCGCGGATTGTGATACTGCTTCAGCTCGTCGATATAGGTCTGGTAGGCCCGCGCCAGCAGTTGGTCGACGCTGTCATCATCGTTACCATACTTCGGCGCGCCGTTGATCAACCGCTGGCGCAGCTGCTCGTGGGTCAGACCGTCGAAATCTTCCGCCAGCGCCTTCGCCAGCTCCTGCTGGCCGATGGCGCCCTGATCGAAGACCAGTTTTTTCACCGCCGCGAGGCTGTTGCCGAGGTTGGCGATACCCACCTGCAGGCCGGAAACCCAGTCATACTTCGCGCCGCCTTGCTTAATGCTTTTCGCCCGTTCGATGCAGTCATCGACCAGCGCCGAGCAGAGAATATCGTGGACGTTCTCTTCCAGCATGGTATCGACCACGTACTCAATCTCGATGGATTTACGGGTGTAGTAACGAATCTGGCGGTCCCAGTCGGCCAGCACCTGATCGAAGTTAGCGAAGTTGCCTTTCGACAGGGCGTGCTCCTGCGGCAGGAACACCTGACCGCTGGTGGCATCGCGGCCGCCTTCCAGCGTCGCCAGCATCACCCGCGCGAAGTTAATAAAGCTCATGCCGGTACAGCGGTAGCCCCACTTACCGCCGACCGCGGTTTCAATACAGCCGATAGCCGCGTAATCGTAGGCGTCCTGCGGCTCAATGCCCAGCTTAATGAATTCCGGGATGACGATTTCATCGTTGTTAAACGCCGGCATGCCGAAACCGCAGCGGATCACCTGGACGCAGGCGTCGAGGAAGTCGTTGCTCATCCCGGCGTGGTAGCGCACGCTGAGGTTCGGCTGGGTAGAACGCAGGCGACCGCAGGATTCCAGGATCGCATAGGACAGCGGGTTGACCGCGTCCTGCGGCTTACCATCCACCAGATTCTGGCCGCCGATGGTGACGTTCTGGTATAGCGGGCTGCCGGCAGAGGCTTTGGAGTGCGAGCCGGAACGGATCTTATTGACCTCCAGCAGCTTCAGCCAGCAGCTGTGCAGCAGCTCAATGGCCTGTTCGCGATCCAGCGACTGTTGCAACTCAACGTCGCGGCGGTAGTACGGGTAGAGGTACTGGTCCATACGGCCGAAGGATACCGAATGGCCATTGGATTCAATCTGCAGGATAAGCTGAATGAAGTAGCACAGCTGCAGCGCCTGCCAGAAGGTTTTCGGCGACTCATGGGCGATGACGTCGCAGTTTTCGGCAATCGTCAGCAGTTCGTGGCGGCGTGATTCGCGGGATTCTGCTGTCGCCATCTCGCGCGCCAGCGCGGCGAAGCGTTTGCTGTGATCGCTGACCGCTTCCAGCACGATATCAATCGCTTTCAGGAACTGCTCGCCGTGCAGGTCTTCCAGTACCGTCAAATTGATACGCGAGCGGCGTTCGGCGACTTTCGCACGCATCCCGTCGAGCCCTTTCTCCAGCAGCAAGGGGTAGTTGACCGCGAGGTGAGCATCCCCGGAGGTCATATTGCCTTCCGCCTTAATAATGCCGGTGGCGAGCAGCGCCTTTTGCTCATCGGTGAACATACCGTAGCAGCGGTCTTGTACGGTCTGGCCGCGCCACCATGGGCACACTTCATGCAATACGCGTTTATTCTCCTCGCTGACCGAGAAGCCGGCGCCGGGGCGGTCGGCGAGATCGTCGATCTCTTTCTCAATCCAGCTGACGGTGTATTCCGGGAAAATAGGCGCGGCGCGCACTTCGCTGGCCTGGTTACCGACGATCAGCTCATCGTGCTTGATCCAGATGGTGCGCTCCGCCAGGTGGTGAGCCAGCGCCAGCGCGCGGCGCACCGGGATCGGTTTATCGAGATGCCGCTGATACATCTCCGTATAGTGGCGGGCGCGCTCGGTACAGACCGGCGGCTTGACGATATGCACCAGCGCCATTTTATGGGCCTGGATACGGGCGCTGAGGGTGTTGAGCTTCAGGGTAGTCATAGGGTTATCCTCGTAATATCGCCGTTAGCCCCTTGCTTTGCGCATAATCCTGCGCGAAGGCGAGCAGCTCAGGAGCGTCCAGCGGTTTGTCCGGTGCGGTGTAGGGCTGACTGAGTAACTGGTATTTGTTCATTCCCAGCGTGTGGTACGGCAGGTAATGGATCTCGCTGACCTGCAGGCGATCGGCGGCAAAATCGGTGATCGCGGCAATGTCGGCTTCGCTGGCGTTGAATCCCTGGATCAACGGCACGCGAATAATCATTTTTTTCCCCGCCTGCGCCAGACGCTGCAGGTTATCCAGCACCCGGCGGGCGCTGCCGTCGGTCCACTGCTGAAAAACGGCCTCGTCAACGTGCTTCAGATCGGCGAGAAACAGGTCGACAAAGGGTAAAGACGGTTCAATGTATTTCCACGGCACGTGCAGGCAGGTTTCCACGGCGGTGTGAATGCCTGCCTGATGACTGGCTTCGAACAGCGCTTGCGCCAGCGTTGGGTTCATAAAGGGTTCGCCGCCGGAAAGAGTGATGCCGCCGCCGCTGCGATCGTAGAATGGTTTATCACGCAGCACCGTCGCCATGATCTCCTCGACGCTCTTCTCCTCGCCGCACACCGTGAGCGCGGTGGTGGGGCAGCAGTCGCGCAGCGCGGCGATATGGCTGTCGTTAACGTTTTGCCGGTGAATGATCAGGCCATCGAGGGTGCGGGTGATAACCGCCGGCGCCGCCTGCTGGCACAGCTCGCAGCCGGGCAGGCACAGCCGCGAGTCATACAGCAGATCTTCGCTACGGGCGCGGCTCTCCGGGTTCTGGCACCAGCGGCAGCCCAGCGAGCAGCCTTTCAGGAAGACGACGGTGCGGATCCCTGGGCCGTCATGGGTGGAATAGCGCTGGATGTTGAAGATCATGGCTTATCCTCTTGTTTGCGTATGAATATAAAAACACTTTCGAATGAAAGTTATGTTGACGCAAATCAACAAGCGGGATGGGGATAAGTCAGAGAGGAGAAAATAACGAGAGCGGTCACAAAACCACCGGCGACTCTCGTCGCCGGTGTGGGGGTCAGTGCGAGCCGCATACCTCGCACTGCGGGTGACGCATCAGCCTCATTTCGCGAAACTGGCAGGTCATGGCATCGTAGATGACGATTTTTCCGCTGGCAGGGGTGCCGTAGCCGCTCAGCAGCTTAATCGCCTCCATCGCCTGCAGCGAACCGATGGTGCCTACCAGCGGGGCCATTACCCCGGCTTCGACGCAGGTGAGGGCATTTTCGCCGAACAGACGGCTCAGGCAGCGGTAGCAGGGTTCGCCATCCTGATAGGTAAAGACGCTGATTTGCCCCTCCATACGGATCGCCGCTCCGGAGACCAGTGGGGTTTTGTGCTGAAAGCAGCCGACGTTAAGCTGGTTGCGAATGGCGACGTTGTCGGTGCAGTCGAGCACCAGATCGTGATCGGCAATCTGCGCCGCCAGCGCCGCCTCATCCAGCAAGGCATTGAGCGGGACCAGACGGACGTGCGGGTTAATGCGCGCCAGCGCCTCGCGGGCGGAATCCACCTTCGGCTGGCCGAGGGTGGCGTCGCTGTGCAGCGTCTGGCGCTGCAGGTTGGAGAGCGAGACAGTGTCGAAATCGAGCAGGGTGAGCTGCCCGACCCCGGCGGCGGCCAGATACTGCGCGGCGGCGCAGCCGAGCCCGCCGAGGCCGACCACCAGCACGCGAGCGGCTTTTAACCGCTCCTGGCCGTCAAAATCAAAACCGCGCAAGACGATCTGCCGGTTATAGCGCAGCATCTCTTCATCGCTCAGCTCAACGGTCATTACAGCCCCCCAAACAGGTGACTGAAGGGTTCGACCTCGACCCATTCACCTGCTTCAACATGGCCGCGCTCACGCTCCAGCACGATAAAGCAGTTGCCGAGGCTGAAGGAGCTGAAAATGTGCGAGCCCTGATGGCCGGTGGTGTTCACCACCAGTTCGCCGTCCGGGTTGCGCTGCAGAATACCGCGCTGAAAATCGAGGCGGCCAGGCGACTTTTTCAGGCGCGTGGCGGCGCGGACCCGCAGGCGGGGCGCCTGAAGCGGGCCGTGCTTGCCCGAGAGTTTCGCCAGCAGGGGTTGCACCAGCTGACAGAAGGTGACGGTGGCGGACACCGGGTTACCCGGCAGGCCGCAGAACCAGCTGCTGCTGAGCTTGCCGAAGGCGAAGGGTTTCCCCGGCTTAATCGCCAGCTTCCAGAAGCCGATCTCCCCCAGCTCTTCGAGGATAGTTTTGGTGTAATCGGCTTCACCCACCGAGACGCCGCCTGAGCTAATGACCACATCGGCCTGCTGGTCGGCGGCGATAAAGGCGTCGCGCAGCTTCGCCGGGTCGTCAGGAATAATGCCGAGGTTAATGACCTCGTAGCCCAACTGCTGCAGCATCAGGTGCACTGCCAGGCGGTTGGTATCGTAAATCTGGCCGTCGCCGAGCGGTTGACCCGGCAGCTGCAGCTCATCGCCGGTTGAGAAGACCGCGACGCGTACCTTGCGCACCACCTCGACCTCGGCAATGCCCAGCGAGGCCAGCACCGGCAGCTCGGCCACCGTCAGAGGTGTCCCCGCCGGGAAGACCACCGCGCCGTGGGCAATATCTTCTCCGCGGCGGCGAATATGCTGCCCGGCTTTTACCGGCGCGATAAAGCGCACGCCGGCCTCGGTCTGTTCAGTCTCTTCCTGCATCACCACCGCATCGCAGCCTTCCGGCACCGGCGCGCCGGTCATGATGCGGATACAGGTGCCCGACGGCCAGGCGTCGTTGAACGGCTGGCCGGCGAAGGCCTTACCGGCGACCGGCAGCGCCGCGCCGTCGCGAAGGTCGTTCAGCCGGACGGCATAGCCATCCATCGCCGCGTTATCAAAGCCGGGCACATCCAGCGGGGAGACGATGTCATGGGCGGTCACACGCGAGAAGGCCTGCAACAGCGGTACAGTTTCCGTCGCGTTCAGCGGCGTAATACGATCGAGCATCTGGGCGAGGGCTGTGTCGAGCGGCATCAGTCCGGCGGTAAAATCCATGGGTCACTCCTGCGGGCAAAACAGCGAAAACGCCTATTATGGCAGAAAAGCGGCGCGGGCTGTATGCCACCTGGGTACGAGGCTTTACATCGCCCGCCGCTCTTTCTATATTCAAAAATTGTATAAGACATTCAGCAATATAATGATATCAATACCCTTATTCATGACGTGACCGGCGCCGCGCCGCGGTACGACAGGGCAGGGGCGATCCACTTCATCGTTAAGGACTGGCGAAATGGGCAAGGCGGTTATAGCAATTCACGGCGGCGCAGGGGCGATTTCTCGCGCGCAAATGACGCCGGAGCGGGAGCGAGAGTATGTGGCGGCGCTGTCGACTATCGTCGAAAGCGGGCAGAAAATGTTGGCCGCGGGCGCCAGCGCGCTGGATGCCGTGACCGAGGCCGTTCGGCTGCTGGAGGAGTGTCCGTTGTTCAACGCCGGAATGGGCGCGGTATTTACCCGCGATCAAACCCACGAGCTGGACGCCTGCGTAATGGACGGCTACAGCCTGCAGGCTGGCGCGGTAGCCGGGGTCAAACATTTGCGTAATCCGGTGCTGGCGGCGCGTCTGGTGCTGGAGAAGAGTCCGCACGTATTACTGATCGGCGAGGGGGCGGAAAATTTTGCCATCTCCCACGGGATGGCGCGCGTGGATAACGATCTCTTTTCCACTCCTGAAAGGCTGCTGCAGCTGCAGGAGGCGAAAGCGGGCGGGGAGATTATCCTCGACCACCACGCCGCTCCCCTCGACGAACGCCAGAAAATGGGCACCGTCGGCGCGGTGGCGCTCGATCTGGCCGGCAATCTGGCGGCGGCGACCTCCACCGGCGGCATGACCAACAAACTGCCCGGACGCGTCGGCGACAGCCCGCTGCTGGGCGCGGGGTGTTATGCCAATAATGCCAGCGTGGCGGTCTCCTGTACCGGCACCGGCGAAGTCTTTATGCGCACCCTGGCGGCCTACGATATCGCCGCCCTGATGGAGTATGGGCAGCTCAGTCTCTATTCCGCCTGCGAGCGGGTGGTGATGGAGAAACTGCCGGCTCTCGGCGGCAGCGGCGGGCTGATAGCCGTCGATCGCGAAGGCAACGTCGTTTTACCGTTTAACAGTGAAGGCATGTACCGCGCCTGGTGCTATGCCGGCGATACGCCGACCATTGGCATTTATCGCGAATAGAACAAGGGAGAGGGCGAGTGTCGCAAACTCACGAAACCGATACCTGCGAAGTGCTGGTGGTGCGCAACCTGAACGTGGCGTTCCGCCAGCAGGATGCGCCGGAGGTGCAGGCCGTGCGTCAGCTTTCCTTCAGCCTGCGCCGCGGCGAGACGCTGGCGATAGTGGGTGAGTCCGGTTCGGGAAAATCGGTGACCGCGCTGGCGCTGATGCGTCTGCTAGACGCGGCCAGCAGCGAGGTGAACAGCGAGGGGCTGTGGTTGCGGCGGCGTAACCGGCAGGTGATCGCGCTCAATGAGCAAACGGACGCTGAGATGCGCCGGGTGCGCGGCGCGGATCTGGCCATGATTTTTCAGGAGCCGATGACCTCGCTGAATCCGGTTTTTACCATCGGCGAGCAGATTGCCGAATCCCTGCGCCTGCACCAGGGGCTGGGGCGCGAAGAGGCGCTGCGCGCGGCGAAAAAGATGCTCGATCAGGTGCGTATTCCCCAGGCGGAAGAGATGCTCTCGCGCTATCCGCACCAGCTCTCCGGCGGCATGCGCCAGAGGGTGATGATCGCCATGGCGCTCTCCTGTCGGCCGGCGGTGTTGATAGCCGATGAGCCAACCACGGCGCTGGATGTCACCATCCAGGCGCAAATTCTGCAACTCATTGCCGTCCTGCAAAAGGAGATGGCGATGGGGGTGATCTTTATCACCCACGATATGGGCGTCGTGGCCGATATCGCCGATCGGGTGCTGGTGATGTATCGCGGTGAGGCGGTAGAGACCGGCAGCGTTGAGGAGATCTTTCGTTCGCCGCAGCACCCGTATACGCAGTCGCTGCTGGCGGCGGTCCCGCGGCTGGGGGAGATGCGTGGCCAGGATCTGCCGCGCCGTTTTCCGCTGCCGGGCCAGCCGCTGGCGGAGAGCGAAACGCCCGATACGGTAGTCGCCGGCGAGCCGATCCTGCAGGTGCGTGACCTGGTGGCCCGTTTTCCGGTGCGCGGCGGGCTGCTCAATCGCGTGACGCGCGAAGTGCATGCGGTGGAGAAGGTCAGTTTTGATCTCTGGCCGGGAGAGACCCTGTCGCTGGTGGGCGAGTCCGGCTGCGGCAAGTCGACCACCGGCCGGGCGCTGCTGAGGCTGGTAGAGACCCAGGGAGGCACCATTACCTTCGACGGTCAGCGGATCGATACCCTCGCCGGCGGCAAGCTGCAGGCTCTGCGGCGCAATATTCAGTTTATTTTTCAGGATCCTTACGCCTCGCTTGATCCGCGTCAGACGGTCGGCGATTCGATTATGGAGCCGCTGCGGGTGCATGGCCTGCTGCGTGGGGAAGCAGCGCGTGAGCGGGTCGCCTGGCTGCTGAAGCGCGTGGGGTTGCAGCCGGAGCATGCCTGGCGCTATCCCCATGCCTTTTCCGGCGGTCAGCGGCAGCGGATCTGCATTGCCCGCGCGCTGGCGCTGAATCCGAAGGTGGTGATAGCCGACGAGTCGGTGTCGGCCCTGGATGTCTCCATTCGGGCGCAGATTATCAACCTGATGCTCGACCTGCAGCGCGAGATGGGCATCGCGTTTCTGTTTATTTCCCATGATATGGCGGTGGTGGAGCGCATCAGCCACCGCGTGGCGGTGATGTATCGCGGTCGCATTGTCGAAATAGGCCCGCGCCGCGCGGTGTTTGAAAACCCGCAGCACCCCTATACCCGTAAGCTCATGGCCGCCGTACCGGTGGCCGACCCGGGCCACCGTCATCCGCAGCGGGTTCTGCTGTCTGATGACGTCCCGGGCAATATTTATAAGCGGGGCGAGGAGATCGCCAGCGTGCCGTTGCAGCAGGTCGGGCCGGGCCACTTCGTCGCCCGCGAATCCGCCGATGTGCTGGGCAGAACATAACAACACATAACGCATCTTTTCAGGAGAACACGATGACACAACCTGTTTCACGCAAATGGTGGCTGGCGCTGAGTATCGCGGCAGCCCTGGCGAGCGCTCCCGCCTTTGCCGCCAAAGATGTGGTGGTGGCGGTCGGGTCTAACTTCACGACCCTCGACCCCTATGATGCCAACGATACCCTGTCGCAGGCGGTGGCGAAGTCCTTTTATCAAGGCCTGTTCGGCCTTGATAAAGAGATGAAGCTGCAAAACGTTCTTGCTGAGAGCTATACCGTGTCACCGGACGGCCTGGTGTACACCATTAAGCTGCACAGCGGGGTGAAATTCCAGGATGGCACTGACTTTAACGCCGAGGCGGTAAAGGCTAACCTCGATCGCGCGAGTAACCCGGATAACCATCTCAAGCGCTATAACCTGTATAAAAATATTGCCAGTACCGAGGCGGTCGATCCGACTACGGTCAAAATTACCCTGAAGCAGCCCTTCTCGGCGTTTATTAACATTCTCGCCCATCCGGCGACAGCGATGATTTCGCCGGCGGCGCTGAAAAAATATGGTAAGGATATCGGCTTCCACCCGGTGGGCACCGGGCCGTATAAGCTCGACACCTGGAACCAGACGGATTTTGTGAAGGTCAGCAAGTTCGATGGGTACTGGCAGCCGGGGCTGCCAAAGCTGGATTCTATCACCTGGCGTCCGGTGGTGGATAACAATACCCGGGCGGCGATGCTGCAGACCGGCGAGGCGCAGTTCGCCTTCCCGATCCCTTACGAACAGGCGCCGCTGCTGGCGAAAAACAGCAAACTGGAGCTGGTGGCCAGCCCGTCGATCATGCAGCGCTACATCAGCATGAACGTGACGCAGAAGCCGTTCGATAATCCGAAGGTACGGGAAGCCATCAACTATGCGATTAACCGTCAGGCGCTGGTGAAGGTAGCGTTCGCCGGCTACGCCACCCCGGCGACCGGAGTGGTGCCGCCGTCGATCGCCTATGCCCAGACCTACACCGCCTGGCCATACGATCCGGCGAAAGCGCGCCAGCTGCTGAAAGAGGCGGGCTACCCTAACGGTTTCAGCACCACGCTGTGGTCATCACATAATCACAGCACCGCGCAGAAAGTACTGCAGTTCACCCAGCAGCAGCTGGCGCAGGTGGGGATTAAGGCGCAGGTGACGGCGATGGACGCTGGTCAGCGGGCGGCGGAAGTGGAAGGTAAAGGGCAGAAAGAGAGCGGGGTACGGATGTTCTATACCGGCTGGTCCGCCTCCACCGGTGAAGCCGACTGGGCGCTGTCGCCGCTGTTCGCCTCGCAAAACTGGCCGCCGACGCTGTTTAATACCGCGTTTTACAGCAACCCGCAGGTGGATAACGCGCTGAGCGAGGCGCTGAAAACCACCGATCCGCAAGAGAAAACCAAACTCTATAAAGAGGCGCAGGATATTATCTGGAAAGAGTCGCCGTGGGTGCCGCTGGTGGTCGAGAAACTGGTCTCCGCCCACAGCAAGAATCTCACCGGTTTCTATATCCAGCCGGATACCGGCTTTAGCTTCGAACAGGCGGACCTGACGCCGTGATCATGTTCATCTTCATGCGTCCTCTCTCCCGGAATGGGAGGGAGCGATGCTGAATTATGTGATTAAGCGCCTGCTGGGCCTGATCCCCACTCTGCTTATCGTCGCGGTGCTGGTGTTTCTGTTCGTCCATATGCTGCCCGGTGACCCGGCGCGGCTGATTGCCGGACCTGAGGCCGATGCCCAGGTGGTGGCGATGGTGCGCCAGCAGCTGGGGCTTGACCAGCCGCTGCATGTCCAGTTCTGGCACTACATCACCAACGTGCTGCGCGGCGATTTTGGCATTTCCATGGCCTCGCGGCGTCCCGTTGCCAGTGAGATTGCCAGTCGCTTTATGCCCACGCTGTGGCTGACGCTGGCCAGCATGAGCTGGGCGGTACTGTTCGGGATGGCGGCGGGGATTGCGGCCGCGGTGTGGCGCAATCGCTGGCCCGACCGTCTGGGAATGGCGCTGGCGGTGAGCGGTATTTCGTTTCCGGCTTTTGCCCTTGGTATGCTGCTGATGCAGGTGTTTTCGGTTGAGCTGGGCTGGCTGCCGACGGTGGGGGCCGACAGCTGGCGGCACTATATTTTGCCGTCGTTGACCCTTGGCGCGGCGGTGGCGGCGGTCATGGCGCGCTTTACCCGCGCGTCATTCGTCGATGTGCTGCATGAAGACTATATGCGTACCGCCCGGGCGAAGGGGGTGAGCGAAACGCGGGTGGTGCTCAAGCATGGTCTGCGCAATGCGATGATCCCGGTGGTGACCATGATGGGGCTGCAGTTCGGCTTTCTGCTCGGCGGGTCGATCGTTGTGGAGAAGGTGTTTAACTGGCCGGGGCTTGGGCGCTTGCTGGTCGATTCGGTGGAGATGCGCGATTACCCGGTGATTCAGGCGGAAGTGCTGCTCTTTTCGCTGGAGTTTATTCTTATCAATTTAGTGGTGGATGTGCTGTACGCGGCCATAAACCCGGCTATCAGGTATAAGTAAGGTGCGATTGCTTAACTGGAGAAGGCAGGCGGCGCTGAACGCCATGCCGGGCATCAGACCCGGCGAGATCCATACCCCCTGGCATGAGTTCTGGCGGCGCTTTCGTCGCCAGCCGGTGGCGATGGGCGCTGGTATTTTCGTGCTGTTGCTGATTGCGGTAGCCATCGTTGCCCCATGGATAGCGCCGTACGATGCGGAAAATTATTTCGACTACGACCGTCTGAACGAGGGACCTTCGCTGGTGCACTGGTTCGGAGTCGACTCCCTGGGACGGGATATTTTCAGCCGGGTGCTGGTCGGGGCGCAGATCTCGCTGGCCGCCGGGGTACTGGCGGTGCTGATTGGCGCGGCCATCGGCACGGTGCTTGGGCTGCTGGCTGGCTACTATGAGGGCTGGTGGGACCGGCTCATTATGCGACTTTGCGACGTGTTGTTCGCCTTTCCGGGGATCCTGCTGGCGATCGCGGTGGTCGCCGTCATGGGCAGCGGGATGGCCAACGTGATCATCGCCGTGGCGATCTTCTCGATTCCGGCGTTTGCTCGTCTGGTGCGCGGCAATACGCTGGTTCTGAAGCAGCAGACCTTTATTGAATCGGCGCGCAGCATCGGCGCCAGCGATGCCACCATTCTGTTCAACCATATTCTGCCGGGGACGGTGTCATCGATCGTGGTTTATTTCACCATGCGCATTGGGGTATCGATTATTTCGGCGGCCAGTCTGTCGTTTCTCGGCCTCGGCGCGCAGCCGCCCACCCCGGAGTGGGGCGCGATGCTCAACGAAGCGCGGGCGGATATGGTGATGTCTCCGCACGTGGCGCTCTTTCCGGCGGTGGCGATTTTCGTGACCGTGCTGGCGTTTAATCTGCTGGGAGATGGCCTGCGCGATGCGCTGGATCCGAAGTTAAAGGGGTAGAGTGAGGGAAAGCTCCGCCGGGAGTCCTTTATGTTATCTGCGGCTTCAGCGCACATTGCGCTTCCGGATAATTTTCTGCGTTAGGTCTCTCATGGCGCAGGGAGCGGTGTGAGGCGGAAACGACCGCCGGACGGTTCCCTCTCCTCCCGGGAGAGGGCCAGGGTGAGGCGAAGCATCGCTGGAAAGTCCTTTATGTTATCTGTGGCTTCAGCGTAGTTTGCGCTCCCGGTTAATCGTCTGCGTTATGTCTCTTATGGCGCAGGGAGCGCACAGGGGGCGGCCAGTCGCCGCCGCCCCCTGTACCCCCGGGCTCCGGCCAGCAACATCGCCACTGCGTGGTGCCTTCGACTTATCCCTGCAGGCTTCGGGTCGGGCCGAGGCAGCGTCCCTGCAAAACACGGCCCTCAGCCAGCATCCATGCGGCCTGCCCCGGCCTTTCGGGAACGTCTCAGCGATGTTGAGGCCGCCAGCACCGGCAGTTTCAGCAACAATGGTGAATAAATTAACGGCAGGCCGCACGAACTGTAGGCCGGGTAAGGCGTTAGCCGCCACCCGGCAATATGAAGGCATGATGACTGATAAATTACCCGGCGGCGCTGCGCTTGCGCGGACCTGGGGGGGGGGGAGCCTACGGGAGGACCCCGTAGGCTGGGGAATGCGCTAAGCCGCTATCCGGGAAGCTGGACTAGACCCGGGTACCCCACAGGTCGTATTCGTCGGCGTGCTCGACTTTCACCCGCACCACGTCGCCCGGCTTAACGCGGGTTTCGCCGTTCAGGTACACCGCGCCGTCGATTTCCGGAGCGTCGGCCATGCTGCGGCCAATGGCGCCTTCTTCATCAACTTCATCTACCAGCACCAGGATTTCGCGCCCCACTTTCTCCTGCAGACGCTCGGCAGAGATCTGCTGCTGCAGCTGCATAAAGCGGTTCCAGCGCTCTTCTTTCACCTCTTCCGGCACCTGGTCCGCCAGCTCGTTGGCGGTAGCGCCTTCAACCGGGCTGTACTTGAAGCAGCCGACGCGGTCGAGACGCGCCTCTTTCAGGAAGTCGAGCAGCATCTGGAAATCTTCTTCCGTTTCGCCCGGGAAGCCCACAATAAAAGTGGAGCGCAGGGTCAGATCCGGGCAAATTTCACGCCACTGCTTAATGCGCGCCAGCTGACGGTCCGCAGAACCTGGACGCTTCATCAGCTTCAGAATACGCGGGCTGGCGTGCTGCAGCGGAATATCGAGGTACGGCAGAATCTTGCCTTCCGCCATCAGCGGGATCACATCGTCAACGTGCGGGTACGGATAGACATAGTGCAGGCGCACCCAGATGCCGAGCTTCGCCAGCTCTTCGCACAGACTGACCATGCTGGTCTTCACCGGCATACCGTTGTGGAAGCCGGTGCGGTGCTTGACGTCGACGCCGTAGGCAGAGGTGTCCTGCGAAATCACCAGCAGCTCTTTCACGCCGGCGTCAGCGAGGCGTTTGGCTTCGGCCAGCACTTCGCCAATCGGACGGCTCACCAGATCGCCACGCATGGACGGGATGATGCAGAAGGTGCAGCGATGGTTGCAGCCTTCAGAAATTTTTAAGTAGGCGTAGTGGCGCGGCGTCAGCTTAACCCCCTGTTCCGGCACCAGGCTCAGGAACGGGTTGTGCTTCGGCTTCGGCGTATAATGATGGACATGCTCCAGCACCTGCTCATAGCTGTGCGGACCGGTGATCTCCAGCACCTTCGGATGCACTTCGCGGATCTGATCCTCTTTCGCGCCGAGACAGCCGGTGACGATTACCTTGCCGTTCTCTTTCAACGCTTCGCCGATCGCTTCCAGCGATTCCTGCACAGCGCTATCAATAAAGCCGCAGGTGTTAACGATCACCATATCGGCGTTGTCGTAGGTCGGTACGACGTCATAACCTTCGGTGCGCAGTTCGGTCAGGATACGCTCTGAGTCCACGAGGTTTTTCGGGCAGCCCAGGGAGACGAAGCCGATTTTCGGCTGATGCGTGACATTGCTCATAGCTTAAAAAGTGTTCAATTATTGGAATGGTCAGGGCAGGAATTCTACAGATCTTTGCGAAAAAGAGTATAGCTCCGTCGCGGTTAATGGTGAAAAAGCGCCCCCGACCTGTCTTTTACGCCCCCCACCGCCAGAGCGGATCCCACACGCCCCGGAGCAGAGGGGCGGGACACGCTTCTGACAAGCCGTGCGCGCAGGCGGCTCAAGCCCGGCGTGGCTGCCGGGCAGAGACTTATTGCGCCGGGTTAATGGCTGCGGAGGGGGTGGTGCCGGTTTTTTTCGGCTCGCGCTTATCCTGCAACGTGAAAATAGAGATCAGGGTAAAGAGCCCGGCGACGCTGCCGAGAATCAGATAGGTGTTGGCGAAGCCAATGGTATCGTACAGATAGCCTGCCAGCGGAGAGTAAATGGCGGTGGCGATCGAGGCGACGAACAGCACCAGCAAATAGACCGTCGAAGAGAGCTTGTGGTCGAAGTTGGCGGCGATGAATTTAAAGACCGATACCAGAATCAACGGCTTCTCCAGAGCATGCATCATTTTCACCGCACCAATCCACACCGGGCCGAGGGGCACGGCTGAGCCGACAATACGTACCGACATGATCAGCCCGGCGATGATCAGCGCCCATTTGGCGCCGGTCCGGTTAACAAACCATGGCATCAGGCAGAGGAACAGGGTTTCACCGCAGACCTGAATAGACGCGAGGATCCCGTACCAGCGGTTGCCTTCCTCCGGCGTCGGGAACTGTAGCGAGAAGTACTGGGCAAACTGCTGATCGTAGGTGTCGTAAATCTGCGTGACGAACAGGGTAAAGAGCAGCAGCATCCAGAACTGACCATTCTTCGCCAGCTCAAGGGCATGAGAGACCTTCAGCGATTCGCTTCGCGCCACATCGGCGTCGGTTAATTCAATTTTGGTTAGCATAAAGCAGATGGCGGCGATGACAATGGCGAGGCTGGCGAGCCAGAAGGCCAGATTAGGATTGCTGTCGATATATTTACCCACAATCCAGGCCGCCGCTGCCCAGCCTAACGAGCCCCACATCCGCACACGACCATATTCAAACTGATAGCGCCGGGAAATCTTATCGATATAAGAGTCGATTACTCCGCAGCCGGAGTTAAAGATGATCCCCAGATAGATCCCTCCCAGCAAGGCGCCAAACCAAAAGTTGTGCACCAGCAGCGGCGCGTAAACGTAGATAAAGAAGGGGCCCACCGGCAGGAGCAGGGCGACCAGCAGCCAGATAAGCCGTTTTTTCAGGCCGAACTTGTCAGAGATAAAGCCGAAGAAAGGCTGCATCAGCAGGGCGATAAAGGCGTTGACCGAGTAAAGCAGCCCGGTCTTCGTGGCGCTGATGCCAAGATGCTGGGTGGTCCAGATAACGAAGAAAGCCATGGTCGACGACCAGGCGAACAGGTAGAGGAAATCGAAAAGACTCAACAGAAAGTAGTTTCTTTTACCGGACGTCATGTTTCAGTTCCTTGCAAATGGGCAGAGAGAATGTCAGCGATCCACGGGCCGCGTTCGCTGTTTTCCTGGCATGTTATACGTATTACATTAATTATTTGTTATGACATCCGAATTGACGATGGTGCAACAGATCATATGAGGTATTGTGATCATTGCTGCACTAATTTTGTCGCTTATTGCCATTTTCTGTTTATTAATTTCAGCTTGAAATTAATTGTGATCGTATAACATTGTTTTTGTTATACACCCTACAATGCGTTAAAGTTGCCACATTGTAAATGATGTTAAAGAACTGGGGATTATTGACCTGGCGCATCATTTTGCACAAAAAATAACCGTATTATGGAAAGGGTAAAGGACGACAGAGGAGGAACCGTGATGACCGTTGACAGACTATACCGCCACCTTCTGCAGAAGCTTATTAACGCCAATATCGATATTGACGCCTATCTGCAACTGCGAAAGGCCAAAGGCTACATGTCAGTCAGCGAAAATGACCATCTGCGTGATAACTTGTTTGAGCTTTGCCGTGAAATGCGTGCGCAGGCGCCGCGCCTGCAGAATGCCATTTCACCGGAGGAGAGGGATGTCCTTCGCCTGGCCGGCGAATCGGTCGCCGCCGCTGCACTATGCCTGATGAGCGGGCATCATGATTGTCCGCTATACATCGCTGTTAACGTAGAGAAGCTAGAACGCTGTCTGACAGGATTGACCTCAAATATTCATAAATTGAATAAATTGGCGCCAATCACTCATGCCTGATCGGCTGAAACCCAGGGGAAGTGAATGCTTCCCCTGTTAAAGGTTATGTAAAAATCCCCGCGCAAATTTCCCCGCTGGCTACCCTTTAGCCCAGAGCTGACGAAAGGAGAATGCCATGCGTCCGATCCCACTGCTGTTGATATTGAGCGCCTTAGCGCTACCAGCCCTGAGCCAGGCCGCGGTGCGGGTGGAGGTATTGCAAAACCGGCTGGCCCAGCCGTGGGGCATGGCCTTTCTGCCTGACGATCAGGGCATACTGATCACCCTGCGCGGCGGCGAGCTCAAGCGCTGGCAGCCGGGTAAAGGTCTGTCGGCGCCGATAGCCGGCGTGCCGCAGGTATGGGCCAACGGCCAGGGTGGCCTACTGGACGTGGCGCTGGCCCCGGATTTCGCCCAGTCGCGGCGGGTGTGGCTGAGCTATGCGGAAAGCGACGCCAGCGGTAAGGCGGGCACCGCGGTGGGCTATGGGCGGTTGAGCGAGGATGCCACGCAGCTGACGAACTTTACCGTGGTCTTTCGCCAGCAGCCGAAGCTCTCCGTCGGCAATCATTTTGGCGGCAGGCTGGTGTTCGACGGCAAAGGATATTTGTTTATCGGGCTGGGCGAAAATAATCAGCGCGCCACCGCCCAGGATCTCAGCAAGCTGCAGGGGAAAGTGGTCCGCCTGACGGAGACCGGAGGTGTACCGCCGGATAACCCTTTTGTCGGCCGGGCTGACGCCAGGCCGGAGATCTGGGCTTACGGCATCCGTAATCCGCAGGGCATGGCGATGAATCCCTGGAGCGAGGCGCTGTGGCTGAACGAGCATGGCCCGCGCGGCGGAGATGAAATTAATATTCCGCAGGCGGGGAAAAATTACGGCTGGCCGCTGGCGACGCACGGTATTAACTACAGCGGCCTGCCCATTCCGGAAGCAAAAGGCAAAACGGTTCCGGGGACCGAACCTCCCCTGTATGTCTGGCCGGTCTCTCCCGGGGTGAGCGGGATGGCCTTTTATTCGGCGCCGACCTTTCCCCAGTGGCAGCATAAGCTGTTTATCGGCGCGCTGAAGGAGACATCGCTGATTGTCCTGGCGGTGGACGGTAATCAGGTCCGCGAGGAGGGGAGATTACTGGAGGCGCGCGGAAAACGCATCCGCGATGTTCGCGTGGGACCCGACGGCTATCTGTACGTTTTAACCGACGAGTCTAACGGCGAGCTATTGCGGTTGAGTCCCGAGGCTTAGCCTCAGGTCACCGGGATCTGCACTACTTCGCGCCAGGCAGGACGTTGGCTAATCTGCTGATACCAGCGCTGCAGATGGGGCCGCGGTTGCCAGCTGTCGAGGATCGACAACAGATTGTAGACGAAGGGAGCGACGGCAATATCGCCAAGGCCGAACTGCTCGCCGGAGAGCCACGGCGTTTTGGCCAGTTCGTCATCCAGCATGGCGAACAGCGCTTCGCAGGCGCTGATCCCCGCGGCGATGGCCGCCGGGTCGCGCTGCTCCGGTGGCGTTCTCACCAGGCCCATTAATACCGGGCGATGGGCGGGTGAGAGGGTGCCGTTGGACCAATCCATCCACTTTTCCCCTTGCGCGCGCTGCGCCGGCGCGGCCAGCCACAGACGGTCAACGCCATACTGGGCCGCCAGGTAGCGAATAATCGTATTTGATTCCCACAATACCACCCCGGTGGCATCGTCCTTTAACAACGGCACCAGCCCGTTCGGGTTCATCGCCAGATATTCCGGGTCATGATTGAGACCAAACTCCAGCCCGGCGAGGATCTGCTGATAAGGCAGATCCAGCTCCTCCAGCACCCAGCGTACTTTCTTCACGTTGGTCGAGTTATTACGTCCCCACAGTGTAATCATTTTCGCTCCTGAGTTTGTTTCACTGCCGTTGCAGCGCGATCGGCGATCATGTTGGGATAAAGTTAAAAATCCGGCAAGCTTTTTTATTTGGCTGTTATTAAAGGTTTTTATGCTTACTCCCTTCAGCCAGGGGCACTCCTGGGTTACAGGGCCCGGAAAGTGTTTTTACTATTTTACAGGAGTAATATCTATAGGGTGTTACGCTACGAAGGAAAGGGCGTGGTCATGGTGTATCTTATTGATAATTAAAGATTTAAATCAAGCACGCATCTATAAAAACGCTCCCTCTCCGTCTCGGTTAAAATCTCAATGTCGCCTGAGGGTATAATTTGATGCTGATTATTGCATCGCAATCATCTGAGGAACACAGGTTAATATTAATAAATAGAAAGATAGTGAAAGAATTATATTTTTACAGGGATGAACTGTTGTTTTTATCGATCGGATATACATCTTTTTCATCCCACCCAGAAAAAATAGACCATGAGAGGCGCCGACTGGCTGGAAGATATTCTGAAAAATAGCAAAAAAAACCCAGTGACTGGCACTGGGGAGTAAATTTACTCAGGGTTGCATGCTGTTCTCAAGATAATATTCGAGTCTCGAAGTATGGGTTAACCAAAGGTAACCATCAACTTCCATACAGACTACATGGGAAATATACTGTATTAAATAACCAGGAATCCACCCTTACTTTTGTGCTATTTATCTTACCTGGGTAATCACTGCGGGGGTAAGTGGTATATAATGCAATAATCAGTATTTGAATCTATAGCGTTAAACGAGCAGAGCCTGGTAGAGGACTTTACTTTCCCCGGAAGGATTTGAAAAAGGCGGTTAAAATGAATGACTGATAAGGATGGCCAGCATACTATCGCGGTGCTATCAAAACATCCCTGCAAAACGAAATAGGGATAAAAGAAGCACTGGCGAACTGCAGTCTGGAAGAGCGAGTCGTAGAGCTCGATATGGCATCGGACGAGAAGGGTAGGAGATTACCCGGGAAGAGATGTTAACCTTTTCATCAAACCAGCGTGATTAATAACGGGCAACAGAATCAGAGCGGCCCGGGATTTTGAGAGCAATACTTCTGTAAAGGCCACGGCTGTGGATGCGCTGTTATGAATGTATTTGTAAAATTTATCACCATCCAGAGTCGCCTTGAAAAAAAAAAGCCCAGCGACAGGCTGGGGTGTAATTACACGCATAAAGGGATATGCCATTTTCAACACAATATGCGAATCTTAATTTATGGAATAACTGCGGGTGAGCTACCCGCTTCCATAAAGATTGCAGGGGAAACTATACTGTATTTAATGACCAGGAATCCATCCTTATCGATGTGCTATTTTTCTTACTTGTGTAATACGGAAAGGGAAAATAGCCCGATAAACTATCTTTTACCGATATGCCGACTAAAACAGGAAAGCCGTCTGCCTGCTTATCCAGTGGGCGAATAATTCATATCATTAGCGGGAGGCTCTCCCTTCCTGACCTCAATTCCTGATGGTGGCGTATAGAGGGGATAGCTGATTGATATCCTTTATCAAGGAGATTGCGCCTCCATCGGCGGAATGCTATGGCAATCGAAGCCCTGCTGAACATGGCGATCAGGCAGGCCCGATGGAGAGAAAAGTGCGGGCGTTGTTGCTAATTTCCTGAGACGGGCGTAATGACCGTCTCAAGCATAGCCCGGGAGTTCTCAACTGCATTTCAGGCGTAAATACGGCCTACAGAACCTTCAGGTTTATATTTAAGCGTCTGAGACTTCTACAGCAGCAAGCCAGATGTGGTTATTGTGAGTTCGGAAGTTGAACTGGGCCTCATGGAATGCAACCGGGCCGACATTTTGAGTTTTGTGAAGGGTATCAGCAGTAACAACCATCCCCGGTTCTCAGGTGAAGGGGGTAGGGGCGACGCGACTGGATATCACTGGCCAGGCTTTCGCTTACCCCACACGGCCCCGCCATAATGTGAATCTATGACCAGGCAAACCACAATGAAAGACACGCTTGCGACGTCTCTTTAGTAGCATTTTCCCCGAAGAGAAGTGAGCTATGCCATTGAAATTTCGGTGACAAATTGGTTTTGAAAGGCGATTTTTTTCTTGCCATAATAAAGTTAACATTAAGGCGATTACGATCAAAAAAATTGTTCTGATTAAAGCACAGCGGCATGTTATTGCGTAAACTTTAAAAACTTTACCAACTCGCTGTTTCTTTAAGGTCATTTGTACGCTTTACTCACCGGTTGCTGCGGCGCGGTCAGAGTGGCGCGGCATATTTTGTTTGGAAAGGATACTTGGGTGGCTCTTATGATGCATGACGCTTTTTCCCTTCGCGGCCTCGCGGCAGGTTGCGCGCTGTTATTTCTTGTCGCACCTGCGGTGCAGGCTGCGGAACAACTCCCCGACGCCCCTTCAATTGACGCTCGCGCCTGGATCCTGATGGACTATGCCAGCGGGAAGGTGCTCAGCGAAGGCAATGCCGATGAAAAACTCGACCCGGCCAGTCTGACGAAGATCATGACCAGCTACGTGGTAGGGCAGGCAATAAAAGCGGGAAAAATCAAACTGACCGATATGGTGACCGTTGGGCGCGATGCCTGGGCGACCGGCAACCCGGCGCTGCGCGGCTCATCGGTGATGTTCCTCAAGCCTGGCATGCAGGTTTCCGTAGAAGATCTGAACAAAGGGGTGATCATTCAGTCCGGTAACGACGCCAGCATTGCAATTGCTGACTACGTAGCGGGCAGCCAGGACGCTTTCGTTAGCCTGATGAACGGCTACGCCAAAAAAATGGGGCTGACCAACACTACCTTTATGACCGTCCACGGCCTTGACGCGCCGGGGCAGTTCAGCACCGCCCGCGATATGGCGCTGCTGACCAAAGCGATGATCCACGACGTACCGGAAGAGTACGCGGTACATAAAGAGAAAGAGTTCACTTTCAATAAAATTCGCCAGCCGAACCGCAACCGCCTGCTGTGGAGCAGCAACCTCAACGCCGATGGCGTGAAAACCGGGACCACCGCCGGGGCCGGCTATAACCTCGTCTCCTCGGCCACTCAGGGTGATATGCGTTTGATCGCCGTGGTGCTGGGGACCAAAACCGACCGCATTCGCTTTAACGAGTCAGAAAAACTGCTGACCTGGGGCTTCCGCTTCTTTGAAACCGTGACGCCGATTAAACCAGATGCCACCTTCGTTACCCAGCGCGTGTGGTTTGGCGATAGCAATGAAGCGAAACTGGGGGCTGGCGAGGCGGGCTCTATCACTTTGCCGAAGGGCCAGCTGAAAAACCTGAAAGCCAGCTATACCTTAAATCAGCCGCAGCTTACCGCGCCGCTGGAGAAGGGACAGGTGGTCGGGACTATCGACTTTAAGCTAAATGATAAAACCATTGAACAGCGTCCGCTGATTGTCATGGAGTCGGTAAAAGAGGGCGGCTTCTTCAGCCGGATGATCGACTTCGTGCTGATGAAACTGCACGGCTGGTTCGGCAGCTGGTTCTCCTGATGCCTGCCCGCGCCCTGCGGGGCGCGGGCAGCGACGCTTCAATACAGTAGGGAAATCTGCTGCGCCTTCGCCAGCGCGACCAGCTCATCATCCGGGCAGATATCGCTGGCAATCACGTCAAATTTCGCTAACGCCCCCATGCGCGCCGGACGCACTTTGCCAAACTTGCTGTGGTCGACCACCAGCACGTGATAGCGCGCGTGACGCATCGCCCAGTGCTTAACCGGCAGCTCTTCCAGGTTATAGCAGGTCGCCCCCTGCTCGCAGTCGATCCCCGCCGCCGAGTAAAAGGCGATATCAGGGCTCAGATGGCTGAGGGTATCCTCAAGGCTCAGCGGCATAAAAATCGCGTTGCTGGCATGAAACTCCCCACCGCACAGGACCGCGCGGCACTGGGGTTTTTCCTGCAGGGCCAGAAAGGTGTTCAGGGAGTAGCAGACGCCGGTGAAGGGCAGGGCATCGTCAATGGCGTCAATAATCCACGGCGTGGTGGTCCCGCAGTCGAAGAAGGCCATCTGATGGGCCTCCAGCAGCGCGGCCGCATGGCGAGCGGCACGGCGTTTTTCCTCGACCAGCCGGGTTTTTTGATCGCTGAGCAGGTAATGGGTGGCGCTGCGCGGCTCCAGCACAATGTATCCGCCGAGCAGCACAACCGGGCCGCTGTGGCCATTGAGGTCGCGACGAATGGTCATTTCCGACACCCCAAGCAGGGAAGCGGCTTCTTTCAGATGCAGCTTATCGCTGCGTTTAAGTGCCTGAATGAGCTGACTGATACGTTCGTCACGGCGAGTTTCCATATTCCCTCTGCGCTAAAATCGCCCTGCGGGGGCAGGGCGTTAGCGGGATTTTACCTGTCGCTTGCGGGTTAGTCACGCGGTGGCCGCAGCGACGGCGGCGTTTAGCCGCGCACCCAGCCTTTGCGGATTGGCAAGGAGAAGCAGAGACGATACAGCCGCTGCAGCTGATGGTATAGCGCCGGGCCGAACGTGTGCCAGATCAGCGCCGCGCCAAGGCAGCCGCACATCCCGGCCAGCAGCCCGCCGACCATATCCAGCGGCCAGTGCACGCCGAGATAGACACGGGACCAGGCGATGGCGGCGGCAATGGCCATCAGCAGGGCGCCGGACCACAGGCGATGCCAGAACAGGAAGGCCAGGGCAAAGGTAAAGCTGACGGTGCCATGGTCGCTGGGGAAGGAGTCGTCCGCCGCGTGGTGCAGGAAGTTATAGCCTACGCCGGCGACAAACGGCCGATCGTGCGGATAGAGGTGGCCGATCGCCCACGACACGGTCAGGCTGATCGTCAGCGCCAGCATCAGCTTAAACACCATCTGCCGCTGGGCAGGCCCCCACAGCCACAATGTCACCACCAGCAGAGGTACGATCAGAATCAGATCTTTAGCGATGAAGATCGCCATCTCAATGGCCCACTGCGGCGAGGCAGGCGTCGCGTTGAGCAGGGCGAACAGCGCATAGTTAATATTTTCCAGCATAGACTTCCAGGCTCGTTGGTCCGATAGCAATTAAGCCGCCTACCCTAAATAAAAGCGGTGCGGAGTTAAAGGCGGCATTGTCTTAAAGATCAGGTTGTTATGAAATCCACTACCATAAAGTCTACGGCTAACAGCCTGAAAAACGTCAGTATATCGTTTGTCACATTGCTGAAACATAAACGGAATATATACACAGGCTGAATAACAGGGGAGAGGCAGGACGATGGCGCACGGCTCGTAATATTGTGCGGTGTCACCCACAATTCACTATCTCCGCGCCGGGAGTTTCATTACACTTTGCGCGATTTTTGATAGATAAGAGATTTCATGCAAAATTATTCGCTTTCAGGCCGCCGCCTCGGAAGGCAGGCGCTGTTGTTCCCGTTATGTCTGGTGCTGTACGAATTTTCCACTTATATCGGCAACGATATGATTCAGCCGGGCATGTTAGCCGTGGTGCAGGAATTTCAGGTGGGCAACGAATGGGTACCTACCTCAATGACTGCCTATCTGGCAGGCGGCATGTTTTTACAGTGGCTGCTGGGGCCGCTGTCGGATCGTATTGGCCGCCGTCCGGTGATGTTGACCGGCGTAGTATGGTTCATCGTTACCTGCCTGGCGACGCTGCTGGCGCAGACCATTGAGCAGTTTACCCTGCTGCGCTTCCTGCAGGGGATCAGCCTGTGCTTTATTGGCGCGGTAGGCTATGCGGCGATACAGGAGTCCTTTGAGGAGGCGGTGTGTATCAAAATCACCGCCCTGATGGCTAACGTGGCGCTGATTGCCCCGCTGCTGGGGCCGCTGGTGGGCGCCGCCTGGGTGCATGTCCTGCCGTGGGAGATGATGTTTGTCCTGTTCGCCGTGCTGGCGGCCATCTCGTTCTTCGGCCTGCAGCGGGCGATGCCGGAGACCGCGACGCGGCTGGGCGAAAAGCTGTCGGTGAAAGAGCTGGGCCGCGACTATCGGCTGGTGCTGAAGAACCTGCGCTTCGTCGCCGGCGCGCTGGCCACCGGCTTTGTCAGCCTGCCGCTGCTGGCGTGGATTGCCCAGTCGCCGGTGATTATTATCAGCGGCGAACAGGCCACCAGCTATGAGTACGGCATGCTGCAGGTGCCGATTTTCGGGGCGCTGATTGCCGGCAACCTGGTGCTGGCGCGCCTGACTGCGCGTCGGACCGTGCGCTCGCTGATTATCATGGGCGGTTGGCCGATCATGTTTGGCCTGATCCTCTCTGCGGCGGCGACCGTGGTCTCTTCCCACGCTTATCTGTGGATGACGGCCGGTCTGAGCTTCTACGCCTTCGGGATTGGCCTCGCGAACGCCGGCCTGGTGCGTTTAACCCTGTTCGCCAGCGAGATGAGTAAAGGCACGGTCTCGGCGGCGATGGGAATGCTGCAGATGCTGATCTTCACCGTCGGCATCGAGCTCAGCAAACATGCTTACGAGCTGGGCGGCAACGGGCTGTTCAGCCTGTTTAACCTGCTGGGTGGGGTACTATGGCTGGGGCTGATGATTTACTTTCTGAAAGATAAAAGCGTCGGCAATTCGCAGCAGGGGTAGTTGTTTTCAACCCGGATGCGCTCGCATCCGGGTCTTATCAGGCGAACGGCGCTTCGCGATCCAACACCTTATCAATAATCTGCAGGACACCTTCTTCGTTGTTATGCGGCGCCTGATAGCGGGCGACGGCTTTGACGTCTTCCCGGGCGTTGGCCATGGCAAAGCCAAACCCGGCGTGCTGCAGCATTTCGATATCGTTGCCGCTGTCGCCGAACGCCACCACCTCGTGATCCTCAATGCCCCAGCGCTGCTGCAAAATGCGCAGCCCGTTGGCTTTGTGCACACCCGGGATAATTAAGTCGATGCTGCCGTAGCCGGTGGCCACCGCGGTGACCATGTCCCCCAGCGCCGCGTGCAGCTTCGGCTGAATTTCCGGGATCAGGCTGTCTGGCACGTTGAGACCAAATTTGAGGATGGTGTCATCGAGATGGTTAAAATCATCCACCAGTTCAAGGCGGTGATAATACTTCGCCGCCACCGTCTTCAGCGCGTCGTTGTAGCGATTGAGGGTGTAGGCGCTGCGCTTCCCGCAGGCGATGATTTCGATATTCGGCAACGTCTGCAGATGGTCGACCACGGCGTTGAAGTGGTGAACCGGCAGTTGGCAGTTGAAGACGTCTTCATTGCCGCTCACCACCCAGCCGCCGTTTTCCGCCACGAAGGCGATCTGATGGGCGATCTCCGGGAAAAAGGAGATCAGCTGATAATATTGGTTGCCGCTGGCGACCACGAAGCGAATATTCTGTTCGCGCATTCGCTGGTACTGGGCGAGGAAGCGCGGCCGGTTGTAAGTTTTGGCATCGCTTAAAAAGGTGCCGTCCATATCCACCGCAATCAGTTTGATGCTCATTAGCTGTTCTCCATAACGGGTTCAGATTGTGGCTTAGCCACCGCGCGGGCGACCAGCGCCGCCACCATCACCAGACCCAGCACCACCATCATGGCGCTGCGCAGGCCGAAGTGTTCGCCGAGGAAACCCAGCAGCGGCGGCCCGACGAGGAAAGCGAGATAGCCGGTGATCGCCACCACGCTGACGCGCTTGGGCGCGTCCGGCCCGGTATCGCTGGCGGCGGAGATGGTCAGCGGGAAGCCGAGCGAGGCGCCAATGCCCCACAGCAGCACCGAGATGCCCGCCACCCAGGGGTTATCGACGAAGATGATCAGGCCTATGCCGAGGGCGCCCATCACTGCGCTGCCGCGGACCACCGCCACCCGGCTGTAGCGATCGATAAACCAGCCGCCGGTAAAGCGGCCCAGCGTCATGCCGAGGGTGAAACCGGCATAAATCAGGGAGCCGGAGGTGGGGCTAAAGCCGTGGCCATCCACCATCAGCAGCGGCAGCCAGTCGTTGGCCGAGCCTTCGGCAAAGGCCATCGCCAGGACAATGACGCCGATCAGCAGCAGCTGCGCGTCGCGCCACACCGGCAGACCTTTCGCCTCACCGTGGGCGACTTCGGCGGCATTTTTACCGGTGCCGTCAGGAATGGCGCGGATAGCAATGGCGATGGGCAGGATAGCCACCAGCGCAGCCGCCAGGATGTGCGGGGCGGCCGGCAGACCGAATCCGGTCACTGCCATGCCCACCCCGGCGCCGAACAGGGTGCCAAAGCTGTAGAAGCCATGCATCATCGGCAGCACCGTTTTATTCATCTCCCGCTCGATCGCCGCGCCTTCGACGTTAATAGCGACTTCTGCAGAGCCAAAGCTGGCGCCGAAGATGGCCAGGCCGAAGGCGAACAGCGGGGCGGAAGTGACCCACAGCGCCAGGCTGAGCACCAGCATGCCAAGCACGGCGAAGGACATGGTGGTGCGGATGACCTTGCGGGTACCAAAGCGCTTCACCAGCCACGCCGAGCAGAGAATACCGCTCATCGACCCCACCGACAGACCAAACAGCACCACGCCCATCTCTGCGGTGGATAGCGCCAACAGATCGCGGATCGCCGGCGTGCGGGTGGCCCAGGAGGCCATTAACAAGCCGGGGATGAAAAAGAACATAAACAGCGCCCATAGCCGAAGCTGCAGCGCTCTGCGCGAGGATTGCGTCGTCATCCGTAAACGCCTTAAAGGAGAAGAGTGAAGACAACAGTAGCAAGTAAGTGTACATTTGTACATAAACCGGAAGAGGAAAATCATGGCCCGTAGACCAAACGATCCGCAGCGCCGCGAGCGCATCCTGCAGGCGACGCTGGATACCATCGCGGCGCACGGCATCCATGCGGTGACGCACCGTAAAATCGCCACCTGCGCGAATGTGCCGCTGGGATCGCTGACCTACTATTTCAGCGGCATTGAGGCGTTAATTGAGGAGGCGTTCAGCCTGTTTACCGCCGAGATGTCGGCGCAGTATCAGCAAGGCTTCGTCGGGGTAACGAACCGGGAACAAGCCTGCGATGCCATCGCGGATCTGATCTTCAGCGCCCAGGTGACCACGGCGCGCAATATGGAGCTGATGTACCAGCTGTACGCGTTCTGCAGCAGTCAGCCGGCGCTGAAGGCGGTGATGCAGAACTGGATGCGGCGCAGCCAGCAGACGCTGGAGCAGTGGTTCGCCCCCGATACCGCCCGCGGTCTCGACGCCTTTATTGAAGGGATGACCTTGCACTTTGTCACCGACCGCGCGCCGCTGTCGAAGGCGGCAATCCGCATGATGGTCGGGCAGCTGGCAGGGGAGAGGGCGCAGGAAGAGGGGCGCTGAAGCGGCGTTTCACCCGGAATGGCTAAACGCAGGCAACAAAAAACCCATCAACCTTGAACCGAAGTGGCGGGGTTGATGGGCTCCACAAAATGGGGACATCAAAGAAAAGCAGTGGCATTACTTATGACTGATGCCCTGAGAAAAAGTTCTGCCTGTGACGGTTTTTTTCGCAAAAAATTTATTGTAGCCCTGGCCAGATGATCACGATGAGCGTCCCGGCGAGGGTGAGCAGCACGTTGGCGATGGCGTAGGTGCCCGCGTAGCCGAGCGCGGGAATGTTGCTGCGCGCGGTATCGCTGATGATCTCCATCGCCGGGGCGCAGGTGCGGGCTCCCATCATGGCGCCGAACAGCATCGCCCGGTTCATGCGCAGCACGTAGGCGCCAAACAGGAAGCAGATCACCACCGGCACCAGGCTGACGATAAGCCCTGCCGCCAGCATCTGGCCGCCGACAGCGCCCAGACCGTTATTGATCCCGGCGCCGGCGCTGAGTCCGACCCCGGCCATAAATACCATCAGACCAAATTCTTTCACCATGTTCAGCGCCCCCTGCGGGATATAGCCGAAGGTTGGGTGGTTGGCGCGCAGGAAGCCAAGCATGATGCCGGCGAACAGCAGTCCGGCGGCGTTGCCGATGCCGAAGCTGAAGGAGCTGAACTGGAAGGTGATCATGCCGATCATCAGGCCGACGATAAAGAAGGCACAGAAGGCCAACAGATCGGTCACCTGGCTGTGAATGGAGATAAAGCCGATGCGGTCGGCCACGGTTTTTACGCGGCGGGCGTCGCCGCTGACCTGCAGCACGTCGCCTTTGTTCAGTACGACGTTATCGTCGATAGGCATCTCGATCTGGCTGCGAATAACCCGGTTTAAGAAGCAGCCGTGGTCGGTAAGCTTGAGCTGCGCCAGGCGGCGGCCGACGGCGTTGTGGTTTTTGACCACAATCTCTTCAGTGACGATGCGCATGTCGAGCAGATCGCGGTCGAACACCTCTTTACCGTTGCGGAAGCTCGGGTCGAGGCGGGCGTGGGCGTCCGGGTAGCCCACCAGCGCAATATCGTCACCCATCTGCAGCACCGCGTCGCCGTCCGGGTTGGCCAGAATGCCGTTGCGACGAATGCGTTCAATATAGCAGCCGGTCTGGCGGTAAATACCCAGTTCGCGCAGATTTTTGCCATCCGCCCAGGCCACCAGCTCCGGGCCGACGCGGTAGGCGCGGATCACCGGCAGGTAGACTTTACGTTTGGAATCGGTATCGAGGCCGCGCTCGCGGGCGATTTGCTGGGCGCTGGTCTGCAGATCCTGATGCTGCAGCTTGGGCATATAGCGGGCGCCGACGATCAGGCTCACCAGACCAACCAGATAGGTCAGGGCATAGCCGAGGCTCAGATGGTCAAGCGACTGCGCCAGCTGATCGCTGGGCAGGCCGAAATGGCGCAGGGTGTCGCCCGCGCCCACCAGCACCGGGGTGGAGGTCATGGCGCCTGCCAGCATACCGGCGGTGAGCCCGATATCCCAGCCGAACACTTTACCCAGCACCATGGCGATCAGCATCGCGCTGCCGACCATCACCAGCGCCAGCATCAGGTAGTTTTTCCCGTCGCGGAAAAAAATAGAAAAAAAGTTGGGCCCGGCTTCTACGCCAACGCAAAAAATAAACAGCATAAAGCCGAGATTAAGGGCATCGGTGTTAATCGCGAAATGCTGCTGGCCTAATAATAGAGAAACGACTAAAACGCCAATGGAATTACCAAGTTGTACTGAGCCGAGACGCAGTTTTCCCAGGCATAGTCCTAATGCAAGTACAACGAATAATAACAGGATGTAATTCCCGTTTAACAAATCTGCGACGTTTATATTCACGAAAGCCAACTTCTCATTTACTAGTAAGTTGTTGAAGGAAATGGTTATTTGGTCTAAGGTTGCTCAGGCGTTCGCGTTGTCGCGAACCTATTCTGGCACCCTGTTATAACCAGCAAAAATATACCGCTAGTTTAATCCTTCCTGGATGCGGCGGCTAGTGACAATCGTTTTTAGGCTGGTAGGGGAGTTATTGGCATGGATTGCCGAAATGCTTTATCTGACTGGGCGACGTGGACGTGAGTTAGAGGCAACATCAGGAGGATACGGTGAAATCTGAGCGTAGTTGGGCCGGCATTATCTGTGGCTTCGTTCTGTTCATTGTGGTGTGCTTATCGTTGTTGTTACATATGAAAGGGGCATTTCGCGCCAGCGGCAACCCGGAGCTGGGCCTGCTCTTCTTTTTGCTGCCAGGGGCGGCGGCGAGCTGTCTCTCTCCCGGACGGCGAGTGCTGCGTCCTTTGCTCGGCGCGATACTGGCGGCGCCGGTCTGCATGGTGACGATGCGGCTGTTCTTCGTGACCCACCGGACGTTCTGGCAGGAGATGGCGTGGGTGTTGAGCGCCGTGTTCTGGTGCGCGCTTGGGGCATTGTGCTTTTTGTTTATCTGCGCCTGGCTTGATACCTGGCGCAGTCATTCATCGAGCAAATAAATTGACTCAGGCAAACAGGCCGAGATTCTCTTTTGCCCAGGCTTCAAAATCGGTGCAGCCGCCGATGTGTTTCTGGTCGACGAAAATCTGCGGCACGGTTTCAACCGGTTTGCCAACGGTTTTTTCCAGGTCAGCTTTGCTGATGCCTTCGGCATGAATATCCACGTAGCGGTAGTTGAAATCATCACGCTCGTTGGTCAGTTTTTCTGCCAGTTCTTTAGCGCGAACGCAGTAAGGGCAGCCTGGACGACCAAAAATAACGGTAAACATTGCTTCTCTCCTTAAACCTCAGCCGGATGGCGAATGGCGCTTATGATGCCTGCAACGGGCGGGGAGGGAAAGAAGGTTCTGCCTTTTACTTCGATGGTTTACGGCTATGTTTGATAAATGTCGGACTGTCAAAACCCGTATACTGGCCCGACGGCGCGGTGGCATTGGCTGGCGCGCCGCGTTTATCAACCGGAGAGGCGTGATGCGAAAATTTGCCCCATTGCCGAAAAGCATTCTGCTGGTTGAGATCCTCGGGATGGGGCTGTTAACCCTCGCCTGGCTCTCCCTTAACCAGTATGTCCAGCTGCCTGCGCCCTTTGCCAGCCCGACCGCGGCGCTGGTGATGCTCTTTGCCGGGATCGTGCTGATGATCCCCGCCGCCATCGTCGTGATGTGGCGGATGGCGCAGATCGTGGCCCCGCAGTTAACGCACTCTCCAAAGCCTGAATCCTTGTCTGACAGAGAAAAACGTAATGACGCCGACCATTGAGCTGCTGCGCAGCCACCGTTCCATCCGCCACTTCACCGATGCCCCCGTGAGCGACGAACAGCGCGCAGAGATTATCGCCAGCGCGCAAGCGGCATCTACCTCGAGTTTTTTACAGTGCACCTCC
This sequence comes from Klebsiella sp. 10, assembly GCF_018223925.1. NCBI lineage: Bacteria > Pseudomonadati > Pseudomonadota > Gammaproteobacteria > Enterobacterales > Enterobacteriaceae > Klebsiella > Klebsiella sp. 10. The sequence goes on along the minus strand of NZ_JAGRRB010000009.1, from coordinate 133,346 downwards.
ATCATCCGTATTACTGACCCGACCCTGCGTGAACGTTTGGTCCCGCTGACCGGCGGCCAGCAGCACGTCGCCCAGGCGGCGGAGTTTTGGGTCTTCTGCGCCGACTTTAATCGCCACCTGCAGATCTGCCCACAGGCGCAGCTGGGGCTGGCGGAACAACTGCTGATCGGCGTTGTCGATACGGCGCTGCTGGCGCAAAACGCGCTGACCGCCGCCGAGTCCCTCGGACTAGGGGGCGTCTATATCGGCGGGTTGCGCAACAGCATTGAGGCCGTCACAGAGCTGCTGGAGCTGCCGCAGCACGTCCTGCCGCTGTTCGGTCTTTGCCTTGGCTGGCCGGCGGATAACCCGGACATCAAGCCGCGGATGCCGGCGGCCATGCTGGTGCATGAGAACCGCTATCAGCCGCTGGATAACGCGCTGCTGGCGGAGTATGACGAACAGCTGGCGCACTATTATCTGTCGCGCGGCAGCAACGCCCGCCGCGATACCTGGAGCGACCATATCCGGCGCACTATCGTGAAAGAGAGTCGTCCGTTTATTCTTGACTATCTGCATAAGCAGGGGTGGGCAACGCGCTGATTACGTGTACACTGCTGCTCCGGCCAGGTGATATCCGCCGCCGGCCGCAGGAAAGGTGAAAGTGTGTTCGATAGCTGAGGCCCGCCAGAGCGGGTCTTTTCGCAGAGGTGCAGGATGAAAATTGCCATATTATCCCGGGATGGAACGCTTTATTCATGTCGGCGCCTGCGCGAAGCAGCGCAACAGCGCGGTCATCAGATCGAGATCCTCGATCCGCTTTCCTGTTATATGAACGTCAGCCCGGTGGCCTCGTCGATCCACTACAAAGGGCGTCAACTGCCGCACTTTGATGCGGTGATCCCGCGCATTGGCTCGGCGATCACCTACTATGGCACCGCGGCCCTGCGCCAGTTTGAGCTCCTGGGAAGCTATCCGCTGAATGAGTCGGTCGCCATCACCCGCGCTCGCGATAAGCTGCGCTCGCTGCAGCTGCTGGCGCGCCAGGGCATCGATCTGCCATTGACCGGCATCGCTCACTCCCCGGATGACACCAGCGATCTGATCGCCATGGTGGGCGGCGCGCCGCTGGTGGTGAAGCTGGTGGAAGGCACCCAGGGGATCGGCGTGGTGCTGGCGGAGACCCGCCAGGCGGCGGAGAGCGTGATCGACGCCTTTCGCGGACTGAACGCTCATATTCTGGTGCAGGAATACATTGCCGAAGCGAAAGGGTGCGATATCCGCTGCCTGGTGGTCGGCAATGAGGTGGTGGCGGCGATCGAGCGGCGGGCGAAAGAGGGGGATTTCCGCTCTAACCTGCACCGCGGCGGCATGGCCACGGTGGCGCAGATTAGCGACGAGGAGCGGGCCATTGCCATCAAGGCAACGCAAACTCTCGGGCTGGACGCCGCCGGTGTCGATATTTTACGCGCCGCCCGCGGGCCGCTGGTGATGGAGGTGAATGCCTCGCCGGGGCTGGAAGGGGTGGAAACCACCACCGGCGTGGATGTCGCCGGCAAGATGATCGCCTGGATCGAGCGCCAGGCGACGCCGGAATTCTGTTTGAAAATAGGCGGCTAACCGCCGGATGCAAGACGGCCATGGTATGCGGCGCTTTTTTTGCGTAAGCTATGGCGTCGTTTTTCCACTGTAAGAGGTCACAGGCACTATGGATTCACTGGTCGTTCCAGGTCTGGATACGCTACGTCGCTGGCTGGACGAAATCGGCATCAGCTTTTTTGAGTGCGATTCCTGTCAGGCATTGCACCTGCCGCATATGCAGAATTTCGACGGTATTTTTGATGCCAAAATTGACCTGGTGGACAACGTGGTGCTCTTTTCCGCCCTGGCGGAGGTGAAGCCGTCTGCCCTGCTGGCGCTGTCGGCGGATCTCTCGGCCATCAACGCCAGCTCGTTAACCGTGAAGGCGTTTATCGACATTCAGGACGATAATTTGCCCAAGCTGGTGGTTTGCCAGTCGCTGTCTATCGGCCCAGGGGTGACCATGGAGCAGTTCGCCTGGTTCTTCCGCCAAAGCGAAGAGCAGATCTCGATGGTAATCCTCGAAGCCGGCGCAAATCAGCTGCTGTACAAAGGCGAAGAAGAAGAGCCTGCGGCGGAAAACGTGCAATACCATTTTCTTCACTAAACCTGCCTAAAATTAGCGCAGCCACTACCGCAGCGGCTGCGTATTACCCGCTTTTATTCTGCATTTAACCTTTCTTTAAAGCATTATTCACCGCCATTCAGGCCGTTTTGGCTTATCACGTAGACCGTTATTGCATAAAAATTTGATAAAAGGCGTTTTTTTACCTGGGCTATAGCCTCTTATTCTGGCTACAGTTATTCTGGCGATGCTTCCAGTTGCGAGCAACCACTCCGGGAGAGATCCGCTCTCCTTTTCTCAGGCAATGAAAAAATATGCATGATTTTTGCATGCGTAGAAATGCGTATATTTGAGCCCGTAAGTTAACGGGCGTTGAGAAGGAAAAGAGATATGACCGCCTTTGGTAAAAAATGGTTAACAGGTCTGGTTACGGGTGCGCTGATGGCCGTCTCTGCCGGTTCGCTCGCCGCCGAACAAAAAACCCTGCATGTTTATAACTGGTCTGATTATATCGCGCCGGACACGGTAGCGAATTTCGAAAAAGAGACCGGGATTAAAGTGGTGTATGACGTTTTTGATTCCAACGAAGTGCTGGAAGGCAAATTAATGGCGGGTAGCACCGGTTTCGACCTGGTGGTGCCGTCGGCAAGCTTCCTCGAACGCCAGCTGGCGGCGGGCGTGTTCCAGCCGCTGGATAAAAGTAAGCTGCCCAACTGGAAGAACCTTGACCCCGAAGTGCTGAAGCTGGTCGCCAAGCATGACCCGGAGAATAAATACGCCATGCCTTACCTGTGGGCGACGACGGGCATTGGCTACAACGTGGATAAGGTGAAAGCCGTTCTCGGCAAAGATGCGCCGGTGGACAGCTGGGATCTGGTGCTGAAGCCGGAGAACCTCGAAAAACTGAAAAGCTGCGGCGTTTCCTTCCTCGACGCGCCGGAAGAGATTTTCGCCACCGTGCTGAACTACCTCGGCAAAGATCCGAACAGCAGCAAAGCGGATGATTACACCGGCCCGGCGACCGATCTGCTGCTGAAGCTGCGGCCGAACATTCGCTACTTCCACTCTTCGCAATATATTAACGACCTTGCCAATGGCGACATCTGCGTGGCGATCGGCTGGGCAGGGGACGTCTGGCAGGCGGCCAACCGCGCGAAAGAGGCGAAGAACGGCGTCAATGTCTCCTACTTTATTCCGAAGGAAGGCGCGCTGGCGTTCTTTGACGTCTTTGCCATGCCGGCCGACGCGAAGAATAAAGATGAAGCCTATCAGTTCCTTAACTATCTGATGCGTCCGGACGTCATCGCCAAAATCAGCGACCAGGTGTTCTACGCCAACGGCAACAAGGCTTCCACGCCGCTGGTCAGCGAGACTATCCGTAACAACCCGGCGATTTATCCGCCAGCGGATGTGTTCGCCAAACTGTTCACGCTGAAGGTGCAGGATCCGAAGATTGACCGCGTGCGCACCCGCGCGTGGACCAAAGTGAAGAGCGGCAAATAATTCCTGACGGCCCGTCGAACACGGGCCAAATCAGATCTGCACTCGCCGGGAAATAGCAGCGCGCCCGGCGAGCAGAAGCACCAGGATGGTGCAAATGCACTGTTAAGCACGAAGTATGGCACCGGACCATATGGTGATCGTTTTTTTGCCGGAGAGCACCCGATTGAACGACGTAATGCCCCGCCCACAGGCGAAAGCCCCCAAAGCGCTGACCCCGCTACTGGAAATCCGTAACTTAACCAAGTCGTTTGATGGCCAGCATGCGGTCGACGACGTCAGTCTCACTATCTACAAAGGCGAAATTTTTGCTCTGCTGGGCGCGTCAGGCTGCGGGAAATCGACGCTGCTGCGCATGCTGGCGGGCTTTGAACAACCGACCGCCGGGCAGATTATGCTCGACGGCGTGGATCTGGCGCGCGTGCCGCCCTATCAGCGGCCTATTAATATGATGTTCCAGTCCTATGCCCTGTTTCCCCATATGACCGTTGAGCAGAATATTGCCTTCGGCCTGAAGCAGGACCGCCTGCCTAAGGCGGAAATCACCGCCCGGGTGCAGGAGATGCTGGCCCTGGTACATATGCAGGAGTTTGCCAAACGTAAGCCGCACCAACTCTCAGGCGGCCAGCGGCAGCGCGTCGCGTTGGCGCGCAGCCTGGCGAAACGGCCCAAGCTGCTGCTGCTTGATGAACCGATGGGGGCGCTGGATAAAAAGCTGCGCGATCGCATGCAGCTCGAGGTGGTGGATATTCTTGAGCGCGTTGGCGTGACCTGCGTGATGGTGACCCACGATCAGGAAGAGGCGATGACCATGGCGGGCCGTATCGCCATCATGAATCGCGGCAAGTTTGTGCAGATTGGCGAACCGGAAGAGATTTACGAGCACCCGACCACCCGCTACAGCGCCGAGTTTATCGGCTCGGTGAACGTCTTTGAAGGGCTGGTGAAGGAGCGTCTGGAAGACGGTCTGGTGCTAAGCTCCCCGGGACTGATGCATCCGCTGAAGGTCGACCCCGACGCCTCGGTGGTGGACAACGTGCCGGTCTGGGTGGCGCTGCGTCCGGAGAAGATCATGCTGTGCGATGAACCGCCGGCGGACGGCTACAATTTTGCCGTCGGCGAGGTGATTCATATCGCCTATCTGGGGGATCTCTCTATCTATCATGTGCGCCTGCAAAGCGGGCAGATGATCAGCGCCCAGCTGCAGAATGAACACCGCCATCGGAAAGGGACGCCCACCTGGGGCGATGAGGTGCGTTTATGCTGGGATGCTGACAGCTGCGTTGTGCTGACGGTGTGAGGAGAGGGCGATGAATACCGTTGAATCCCCGTCAGGGGCGAAAAAACCGGGCGGCTTCGCGCTGTGGGCGGCGCGCCTGCAGATGGCGCATGGCCGCAAGCTGGTGATTGCGCTGCCCTATCTGTGGCTGATCCTGTTGTTTATGCTACCGTTCCTGATCGTGTTCAAGATAAGTCTTGCCGAGATGGCGCGGGCGATCCCTCCCTACACCGAGCTGATGGAGTGGGCGGACGGCCAGCTGACGCTGACGCTTAACTTTGCCAACTTCCTACAGTTGACTGACGATCCGCTCTATTTTGAAGCTTATCTCCAGTCGCTGCAGGTGGCGGGTATCTCGACGATCTGCTGCCTGCTGCTGGGCTATCCGCTGGCCTGGGCGGTGGCGCACAGCAAGCCGTCGACGCGTAATATTCTGCTGCTGTTGGTGATCCTCCCGTCGTGGACCTCGTTTTTGATCCGCGTCTATGCCTGGATGGGGCTGCTGAAGAGCAACGGGGTGTTGAATAACTTCCTGCTGTGGTTAGGGGTTATCGATCAGCCGCTGGAGATCCTGCACACCAACCTGGCGGTGTACATCGGTATCGTGTATGCCTATCTGCCGTTTATGGTGCTGCCTATCTACACCGCGCTGACCCGCATCGACTATTCGCTGGTGGAGGCCTCGCTGGATCTCGGCGCCCGGCCGCTGAAGACCTTCTTCCAGGTGATCGTCCCGCTCACCAAAGGCGGCATTATCGCCGGCTCCATGCTGGTGTTTATCCCGGCGGTCGGCGAGTTCGTGATCCCGGAACTGCTGGGCGGGCCGGACAGCATCATGATTGGCCGCGTGCTGTGGCAGGAGTTCTTTAACAACCGCGACTGGCCGGTCGCCTCGGCGGTGGCGATTGTCATGCTGCTGTTGCTGATCGTGCCGATCATGTGGTTCCACAAGCACCAGCAAAAACAGATGGGAGAGCAGGGATGAACGACTTGCCGGTAGTACGCTCGCCGTGGCGCATTCTGATCCTCGTGCTCGGGTTCACCTTCCTCTACGCCCCGATGCTGATGCTGGTGATCTACTCGTTCAACAGCTCGAAGCTGGTAACGGTCTGGGCCGGATGGTCGACGCGCTGGTATAGCGAACTGTTCCACGATGATGCGATGATGAGCGCGGTAGGATTGAGCCTGACCATCGCCGCCTGCGCGGCGACGGCGGCGGCGATCCTCGGTACCATCGCCGCGGTGGTGATGGTGCGCTTTGGGCGTTTTCGCGGCTCCAACGGCTTCGCGTTTATGATCACCGCGCCGCTGGTCATGCCGGACGTGATCACCGGTCTCTCGCTGCTGCTGCTGTTCGTGGCGCTGGGACATGCCATCGGCTGGCCGTCGGACCGCGGCATGTTGACCATCTGGCTGGCGCATGTCACCTTCTGTACCGCCTACGTGGCGGTGGTGATCTCCTCGCGCCTGCGCGAGCTGGACCACTCTATTGAAGAGGCGGCGATGGATCTTGGCGCCGCGCCGCTGAAGGTCTTCTTCGTCATCACGCTGCCGATGATTATGCCGGCGGTGATCTCCGGCTGGCTGCTGGCCTTCACGCTGTCGCTGGATGACCTGGTGATCGCCAGCTTTGTCTCCGGTCCCGGGGCCACGACCTTGCCGATGCTGGTCTTCTCCAGCGTGCGCATGGGGGTCAACCCGGAGATCAACGCCCTGGCGACGCTCATCCTCGGCGTGGTCGGTATTGTTGGTTTTATCGCCTGGTATTTGATGGCCCGCGCAGAAAAGCAGCGAGTGCGCGATATCCAGCGTGCAAGACAAGGCTGAACCACCTAAAATCGGTACAGCAGCCTCCGGTCGGCGCCACCCTGTGGCGCCGTTTTCATGGAAGACATTACGTTGGGATTGTTTACGAAAACTCGCTCATCGCATGCCCGCCTTAACGTCCCTGCGCTGGTGCAGGTGGCGGCCTTTGCTATTATTTTGATTCGTGGCCTGGATCTGCTGATGATCCTTAATCTGTTGGGCCTGCAGGGGCTGAACGAATTCATACACCGCAGCGTTCAGACCTGGAACTTGACGCTGGTCTTCCTCGGCAGCCTGGCGCTGGTGTTTATCGAAATCTGGTGCGCCTTCTCGCTGGTGAAAGGGCGCAACTGGGCGCGCTGGATCTATCTGCTGACGCAGATTATCGCTGCCGGCTACCTGTGGGCGGCGTCGCTGGGCTACGGGTATCCGGAGCTGTTCAGCATTCCCGGGGAATCAAAACGAGAAATTTTCCACTCGCTGGTGATGCAAAAACTGCCGGATCTGCTGGTTCTGACGCTGCTGTTCGTGCCGGCGAACTGCCGTCGCTTTTTCCGCCTGCAATAACGGTGATACAATCCCCGCCCCTGGATTTTTGAAGGTCAATTATGCATTGCGCACTCTACGACGCCGGCCGCTGCCGCTCCTGTCAATGGCTGGAGCGGCCGGTCCCGCAACAGCTCGCCGATAAAATGGCCGATCTGCGCACGCTGCTGGCGGCGATCCCGGTCGCAGCCTGGGGCGAGCCGGTCAGCGGGCCGGAGGCGGCTTTCCGTAACAAGGCTAAAATGGTGGTCAGCGGCAGCGTTGAGCGTCCGCTGCTGGGGATGCTGCACCGCGATGGCACTCCGGTGGACCTCACCGACTGCCCGCTCTATCCCGCCGAGTTTGCCCCGGTTTTTGCTGCCCTGAAGCCCTTTATCGCCCGCGCCGGGTTAACACCTTACAACGTCGCGCGCAAACGCGGGGAGCTGAAATACCTGCTGCTGACCGCCAGCCAGCAGGGGGAGATGATGCTGCGCTTCGTGCTGCGCTCAGAGGCCAAGGTGGCTCAGCTGCGCGCCGCGCTGCCGTGGCTACAGGCACAGCTGCCGCAGCTCAGCGTGATTACGGCGAATATCCAGCCGGTGCATATGGCAATCATGGAAGGTGAGCAGGAGATCTTCTTCACCGAACAGCAGGCGCTGGGGGAGGTCTTTAATGGGGTGCCGCTGTGGATCCGCCCGCAAAGCTTCTTTCAGACCAATCCGGCGGTAGCCAGCCGGCTGTACGCCACGGCCCGCGACTGGGTGCGCGCGCTGCCGGTCCAGCATATGTGGGATCTGTTTTGCGGCGTTGGGGGATTTGGCCTGCACTGCGCGACGCCGACGATGCGCCTGACCGGTATCGAGATCGCCCCGGAAGCCATCGCCTGCGCCAGACAGTCAGCCGCGCAGCTGGGGCTCAGCAATCTGCATTTTCAGGCGCTGGACTCCACGCAGTTCGCCACTCACGAAGCGGATGCCCCGCAGCTGGTGCTGGTTAACCCGCCGCGCCGCGGTATTGGCGCTGAACTATGCGACTATTTAAGCCGCATGGCGCCGCCCTATATTATCTATTCCAGCTGTAACGCCCGCACCATGGCGACCGATATCGCTCGTCTTAGCGGCTATCGCGTTGAGCGGGTCCAGCTGTTTGATATGTTCCCCCACACCGCCCACTACGAAGTGCTGACCCTGCTGGTCCACGAAGTTTAAACAAAATGTGAAGGCTTTGCGCCGCTGAAATCGGGTAAGCTTGATGCAGCATGTTTTGTTATTGGTGGGGGGAATCTAATGGCCAAAACCATTCTGCTGGTGGAAGATGACGAGGATATAGCCACGCTGCTGCGGCTCAATCTTCAGGATGAGGGCTATCAGATCGTCCATGAAGCCGACGGCGGCGAGGCCCTCGCCCGGCTGGAGACGCAGGTCTGGGATGCGGTGATCCTCGATTTGATGCTGCCCGGCGTCGATGGTCTGGAGATCTGCCGGCGTATCCGCCAGATGACCCGCTACCTGCCGGTGATTATCATCAGCGCTCGCACCAGCGAAATGCACCGCGTGCTGGGCCTGGAGATGGGCGCCGACGACTATCTGGCGAAGCCCTTTTCATTGCTGGAGCTTATCGCCCGCGTCAAAGCGCTGTTTCGTCGCCAGGAGGCGATGGGGCAGAATCTGCTGATGGACGCCGGGCGCCTGTCCTGCCATGGCCTGAGCATCGACCCGCTGTCGCGCGAAGTGAAGCTGCGCGGCGAGACGGTGGACCTCACGCCGCGTGAATTCGACCTGCTGTATTACTTCGCCCGCCACCCCGGGGAAGTGTTTTCCCGCCTGGCGCTGCTGGAGCAGGTCTGGGGATATCAGCACGAGGGCTATGAGCATACCGTCAATACCCATATCAACCGCCTGCGCAGTAAAATCGAACGTGACCCGGCCGAGCCGGACATCATTCTTACCGTCTGGGGAAAAGGCTATAAGTTCGCCCCGGTGACGCAAGAGGCCGCCCCGTGATCCGCCGCCTGAGCCTCAGCCAGCGGCTGGCGCTGGTGGTGGTTTCCCTGCTGATGCTATGCGCGGTGGCGGTATGCGCCGTCCAGTTACACAGCAGCGCGCAGTATGGCAACGCCATGGTGCAGCGTCTGTCGTCCGGGCTGGCTCAACAGATTGTCGCCCGCGAGCCGTTGCTGGACGCCCACGGCGAGGTCAACCGGCAAACCCTGAAGTCGCTGTTTGACCGACTGATGACCTTTAATCCCAGCGTGGAGCTCTATCTGCTGTCGCCGGATGGCGATCTGCTGGCCGATGCGGCGCCGCCGGGCCATATCCAGCGCCAGCGTATCGACATGGCGCCGGTGCAGGCTTTTCTCACCGGCAGTGCGTCGCCGGTGTATGGCGACGATCCGCGCAGTCCCGACGGACGAAAAGTCTTCAGCGCCGCCCCGCTGCGCGTCGACGGCCAACTGCGCGGCTACCTGTATATCATTTTGCAGGGGGAGACGTTTAATCAGCTGGCGGCCGACGCCTGGCAAAAAACGCTGTGGAGCATTGTTCTGTGGACGCTGCTGCTGGTGGCCCTGTTTGGCCTGCTGGCAGGGGGGCTGGCATGGTTCTGGGTCACCCGGCCGGTCCGCCTGCTCACCGCCCAGGTGGCGGCGAGCGGCCAGGACAGCATCAGCGCCATCAAAACCCTGGCGGCCCGCAGGCCGGAGCCCCGGCCTGGTAACGAGGTGGCGGTGCTCGAGAACCGCTTTATTGACCTTGCCCGGCAGATTGCCGATCAGTGGGATCGGCTGGCCGACAGCGATCGCCAGCGCCGTGAATTTGTGGCCAATATCTCTCACGATTTGCGCACGCCGCTGACTTCGCTGCTGGGGTATCTGGAAACGCTGACCCTGAAGGATGAATGGCTGACCGCCGAGGAGCGCAGGCAGTATCTCACCATCGCCCTGCGCCAGGGGAACAAAGTGCGCCATCTCTCGCAGCAGCTGTTTGAGCTGGCGCGACTGGAGCATGGCGGCATTAAGCCGCAGCGCGAGCGTTTCGCGATGGGGGAGCTGATTTCCGACGTGGCGCAGAAGTTTGAATTAACTGCCCGCACGCGCGAGGTGAACCTGCATATTGATGTACCGGGACCGCTGCCGCTGATTAACGCCGATGTGTCGATGATTGAGAGGGTGGTGACCAACCTGCTTGATAACGCGATGCGGCATACTCCCGTCGGCGGGGAGATCCGTCTGGCGGTCTGGCAGGAGAATCAACAGCTTCAGGTCGAAGTGGCAGACAACGGAGCGGGCGTCGATGCCGCGCTGCGTGACGATCTGTTCCAGCGGCCGTCGGCGTTGTCTACCCAGGCATCGCGGGAGGATCGCGGTGGGTTAGGGTTGCTGATTGTGAAACGAATGCTGGAGCTGCACGGGGGCGATATCAGACTGGTGGAGTCGGTAAGCGGGGCGCGGTTCAGGTTCTTCGTGCCACTTTGAGAAATCGCCGGGTGGCGGCTACGCCTTACCCGGCCATCGTGGAAGAGCGGTGGCCGGGTAAGCGCAGCGCCACCCGGCGAAAAAAGTTACTCCGGGAACCACTGGTTGCTAATTTTCTGGTAGGTACCGTCGGCCTTAATCGCTTTCAGCGCGGCGTTCAGTTTCTCCAGCAGCGCCTTGTTATCCGGGCGCACGGCAATGCCGAGTCCGGTGCCGAAGTATTGCGGGTCGGTCACTTTCGGCGTGGCTGCCCCCAGCTGCGGGTTAGTTTTCAGCCATTCGTTGACCACCGCGGTGTCGCCGAACACGCCGTCGATACGGCCATTTTTCAAATCGATAATCGCATTCTGGTAGCTGTCATAGGCGACGGTCTTCACCTCAGGATGCTTATCCTGCAGATATTTCTGGTGGGTGGTGCCGTTTTCCATGCCGATCCGTTTGCCTTTCAGGTCATCGAAAGAATGGAACGCATCTTTTTTGGCGATCACCAGCGCCGAGTTGGCGTAGTACGGGTCGGTGAAGGCCACCTGCTTGCTCCGCTCCGGCGTAATATCCATTCCGGAAATCACCGCATCATATTTCTTGAACTTCAGCGCCGGGATCAGGCTGTCAAACGCGTGGTTGGTAAAGGTACATTCTGCCTGCATTTGTTTGCACAGCGCGTGGGCCAGATCGATATCAAAGCCGACAATCTGGTTATTTGCGTCCATCGATTCAAACGGCGGATAGGTTGCGGAGACGCCAAAGCTGATTTTTTCCGCGGCAGCGGCGCCGAACGCGAAAGAGGTGAGCAGTGCAGCCAGAACTAACTTTTTCATCGTGGAACTCCCGTCTGTCTATCTTATGATTATTCACCGTGTCTGCGGCATAGAGTGACAATGCCATTAAATGAATTTATATGCAATAAAAATGATTAAGTATTTCTATTGTCATAAAAAAAGACGGACAGGTGTTTGACTTGTCCGCCTTGCTGTTTGCTTTTTATGCAATATGCTCAGGTGCTAGCTACGTCGCTCGAAGGCCAGCGCTTTGCGTTCCACCAGGCGCATCAGCAGCGTCAGCAGTCCATTAACGATGAGATAGATAATCCCGGCGGCGCCGAACACCATCACGTCGTAGGTGCGTCCATACAGCAGCTGGCCGTGGCCCATCACTTCCATCAGCGTGATGGTGTAGGCCAGAGAGGTACTCTTGAAAACCAGCACCACTTCGTTGGAATAGGACGATAGCGCACGCTTAAAGGCGTACGGCAGCAGGATCGCCAGTGTATCCTTTTTATTCATCCCCAGCGCGCTGCAGGACTGCCATTGCCCGTCGGGGATCGCCCGGATGGCGCCATAAAACAGCTGAGTGGTGTAGGCGGCGCTGTTGAGCGACAGAGCGATCAGGGCGCACAGCCACGGCTCGGAGATAAGATGCCACAGCCACGGATACTCCTGCAGCGAAGGGAACTGTCCCGGGCCGTAGTAGATCAGGAAGATCTGCACCAGCAGCGGCGTACCGGTAAACAAGGTGATATAGCCGCGCACTATCCATACCAGCCCCGGCGTCTTCAGGGTCAGGATAATGGTGAAGATCAGCGACAGGATCAGCGCCACGATAATCGACGCCACGGTCAGCGTCAGGCTGGTATGCAGTCCTTTCAGCAGTTCGGGTAAATAGTCGAGCATCAGCCTGGTCTCCGTTCGAAGCGCGTCGCACGCTGGTCAATCCGCTTAAGGATGTATTGACTCAACAGGGTGATGACGAGATAGATTGCCGCCGCAATGATATACCAGTTAAAGGGTTCCTGAGTGCGGGTGGCGATGCTTTTGGTCTGCAGCATCAGATCGTTGACGCTGATCAGGCTCACCAGCGCGGTGTCCTTCAGCAGCACCAGCCACTGGTTACCGAGGCCGGGCAGGGCATGGCGCCACATCTGCGGCATCACCAGACGGAAGAATATGGCCGCTTTCGACAGCCCCAGCGCCTGGCCGGACTCCCACTGGCCCTGCGGAACCGCTTTCAGCGCGCCGCGCAGCGTTTGCGAGGCGTAAGCGGCATACAGCAGCGACAGGGCGATCGCCCCGCAGAGGAATGGGCTGACGTCAAAGTTCTCAATTTGCATCTGCACCGGGATCTGCGTGAATCCGAGCGGGATGGTGAAACCGTCAGAGAGCGTCAGCAGCAGCTGGGAAGAGCCGAAATAGATAAACAGCACCACCAGAATTTCCGGTAGCCCGCGCAGGATGGTCACTATGCCGGTTGCAAGCCAGGCTACCGGGCGCCATTTCACTGACTCCAGTACCGCAAAGAGCATCGCCAGGACCAGGCCGATGACGAGCGCGCAAACGGCAAGGCCGACGGTCATCCCGGCGGCGCTTGCTAATGGAAAAATTTCGTTCATTCAGTCTTACTTCTGGAACCATTTGTTATAGATGGTCTGGTAAGTGCCGTCTTTCTTCACTTTTTCCAGCGCAGCGTTAAATTTCTGCTGCAGGTCGGTGTTGCCCTGACGTACGGCAATGCCCAGCCCGGTGCCGAAATAGGCTTTGTCGGTCACTTTATCGCCCACGGCCGCCAGCTTCGGATTGCTCTTCAGCCATTCGGTCACCACGGCGGTGTCGCCAAAGACCGCGTCGATACGACCGTTCTGCAGGTCCAGCTTCGCATTCTGGTAGCTGTCGTAAGGCACGGTAGTGATTTCCGGATGTTTATCGGTGATGAATTTCTGGTGGGTGGTGCCGTTCTGCACGCCCACTTTTTTGCCCTTCAGCTGGTCAATGCTGGTGAACTTACCCTGCTGGCCGACGAACAGCGCCGAGTTGTCATAATACGGGGTAGAGAACAGCACCTGCTTTTCACGCTCCGGCGTGATGTCCATCCCGGCCATGACCGCGTCGAAACGGCGGAATTTCAGTCCCGGGATCAGGCTGTCAAAGGCCTGGTTGGTGAAGGTACAGGTGGCGTCGATCTCTTTACACAACGCGTTCGCCAGATCGACATCGAAACCGACGATCTGGTTGTTGGCGTCCACCAGCTCAAACGGAGGGTAAGAGGCCTCGGTGGCGAAACGAATGGTCTGCGCGGCGGAAGCGGAGAGGCTCATGCCTGCGAGCAGGGCGGCAATCAGTACTTTTTTCATCATCATTTCCCCGAAAAACATCAATGTGAAAGATAGTTTTTAAACGCGTCAGTTTGCGGATGCGTGAAGCAGGAGGCATCCCCTTGCTCGACGATATGGCCATTTTCCATATACACCACCCGGCTGGCCGTCTTGCGCGCCACTTCAACTTCGTGGGTGACGATAACCTGGGTAATGCCGGTTTCAGCCAGCTCGCGGATGATGCTGACGATCTGGGCAGTGATTTCCGGGTCGAGCGCCGCGGTAGGCTCATCGAACAGCAGAACCTGCGGCTCCATCATCAGCGCGCGGGCGATAGCCACCCGCTGTTGTTGGCCGCCGGATAAATGCAGCGGGTAACGATCGCTGTACGGCTTCAGACGCAGGCGCTCCAGCAGCTTCTCTGCGCGAGCCAGCGCCTGATCCTTGCTTAACCCCAGTACGCGACAGGGGGCCTCGATCAGGTTCTGCTGTACCGTCAGGTGCGGCCACAGGTTGTATTGCTGAAAGACCATGCCGACGTTCTGACGCAGCTCGCGAATCGCTTTATCGGACGGCGCTCTGGTGAAGTCGAATTGGTTGCCGGCGATGGATAACGAACCGGACCGCGGCATCTCCAGCAGGTTGAGTACGCGCAGCAGCGAGCTCTTCCCGGCACCGCTGGGGCCGAGCAGCACCAGCGTTTCCCCCTGCGGGCAATCCAGCGTGATGTCGAACAGCGCCTGGTGTGCGCCGTAGAAGCAATTAATGCCGTTTAGTTTAATACTCATCTGGGCAGTCTGATACGAATAGCTATTGAGGCCGCAAATACTACCTTTGGCAGAATAGTTATGCAATATTTATGCGTTAAAAGTTAAATCTAAACCACGTTTAGCTTTAAAGTTAGCACAAAATATGGCCTGGTGGGTGAGGGGGGCGCAAATGTCGGCATTCCTGGGGCGAATACCGACATTTTACCGGGGTTATCGTTTCAGCGGCGTCGCTTCAACTCCGGAATCAGCGTTTCTCCAGACTCTGTCGCAGCGTCCCGGCTGGCGCATGGCTGTTGTTGCCGAGATAGCGAACGTCATCGACGGCCCAACACTGGCCTTCCTGGATCATCAGCACTTCATCTTTCCAGCTCTGGGTGCCCTGTTTCAGATCGACGCGCAGCGGAATATTGCGCGCATCGCGGTTCGGGATGGTGGAGGCGCTGGCGACCACGGCGCTGTCTGCCGGGGTGCTGCTGCTGGAGAACGGATTAGCCTGCAGTAATTTGCTGTTGGCGGGATCCTGGCGGGCGTCATTGAGTAACTGCGCCAGGCCGTCGCTCAGATAGGGGCGCAGCGCCGCCGGATCCTGAGTACGATTCTGGATCTGGGTGTCGTAGAATTTTTGCGCTACGTCGTCAGGGCCGCCTTCGACGCAGGGGCCGCTGCGGGTGCCATTATCTTTATAGGCCGGGGTGACGGTCGTACAGGCGCTGAGCGCCAGCGCGCAAGGGAGAAGTACAGCAAAAAGTTTGTAGCGCATGATGATTTCCTTATAAGCGAACTACGTTTTCAGTTTCCGTTAAAGCATAGCGTATAGCGTGCGGATTGTACTTGACGCAAAGAGCTAAGACCTTGATGTGGCTACAGCCTTAGGGCGGGAAATCGGCACGGGGATGACAGAATTCCGTCAGGCGCTAAAAGGCAGGGCAGTATAAAAATAAACTTAATTTTCCCGTGTACAAGAAATATTACCCCGTAAAATAGGGAAATGGCTCTTGAAAGATAAGGGTAATTATTTCTTCTTATAGATGCGAGTGGCGACGTGCATTTTTTTATCCGTATTACCGGAGGAGGGAACAATGACGCCCCCCTTGTTCATTTGTTTTTTTAATCAGCTCTTCACGGGCATCGTTGGATGCGGTTTGACCAGTAGAGGAAATGGCGCCGATTTTGGTATATTGCGTATGGACTTTATCAAAAGCTGTTTTGTTAAAATTTCTGCGGAGACGGCATTGGCCGCTTAAAACAATGCTGTACCTGCCACTAAAGCTGCATATTTAATATTCTTAGCCCCTATTGTTTATCTCGCTATCATCATGCTCTTGTTTGCATTCACCAATGAATGATTTCAGATTGAACTCACACTGCTTTTTGTAAGCAAAATGCTGCAATTTAATGACGGTTAGTTAACGCTTTTTAGCGAAAAGATGACGTATTTCGCAGTGCTGATGCTTGTTTTTTGAGCCGGTTACCCATCGGGAGCGGACCAGGCTAATTTCTTCAGTCGTTAGCTGAAAATCACCCTGAGAGGCCGGAGCTGAGGGGATAGGGCGCTGACAGACATTCCCGGTAACATGGTTTATCATATAGAAAAGCAGGGGCTGCGCCCATGGTCATGCAGGTCACCAGGGAGATAAGATGTTAACAAATAAGCGAGAGCGCGCCCGGCAGCAGCGAGCCGCGTTGTGGGCCACCAGAGATAATGTCCAGCGCCATGCGCTGTCCATGAGTATGCCCTGGCTGGCCTTTGTCAATATCGCTTTTGCGTTAATGATTTTCTTCCGCAATTTTATCTTTACCTATTTTGATAAGAGGCTACTGACGCACCGGGCGGTTATTCCTTATATCGAAGCGGCGTTGATTGCGGTTATTATCATTTCGGCCATTTTAGTGATTATTGCCCTCACGCCGCGACTGGCGCAGGGACGATATACGTTGAATATCATCACCGGGCTGCTGCTGGCGCTCAGTCTGTGCTGGTCCCTGAGTAATTATTGTTTTATTTTTTTCTGGACCTTGCCCTTTGCCTGGCCGCTGCTGGTGATATTAATGACTACCGGCCTCACCGCGCTGTATCACCATTGGCCCGGCATTACCGCTTTTATGCTGCCGCTATGGGTGACCGCCTTGCTGGCGGGAATACAGCTCCACTATCACACCGAGATCCGCTTTTTGATCCTCTGGGCCATTTTTACCGCGATTTTGCTGTATGGCCGACGTATTTTGCAGCGCTGGTATGACGAAGCCTGGGATACCCACCAGGAGAATATGCAGCTTATTCAGCGGCTGGAAAGTATCGCCAACCAGGATGCCTTAACCGGAACCGCTAACCGTCGGGCGCTCAATGCTTACCTGGCGGCGATCTGGCAGCAAAAAACGCCGTTGGCGCTGATGATGATCGATGTCGATTATTTTAAGCGCTATAACGATCGCTATGGCCATCAGGCTGGTGATGAGTGCTTATCTTCTGTCGCGCAGGTGCTTAAAATGGCGGTCCGGGCGGAGGGCGATCTGGTGGCTCGCTACGGCGGCGAAGAGTTTGTCGTCGTGTTGCCCGGGGTGTCCTTAGCGCATGCCACCGCTATTGCCGAGCGTATTCAGCAGAAGATCCGCGAGGCAGGCCTACCGCACGCCGCTTCGGCGGTGGCGTCGGAGGTCACCGTGAGTATCGGGATCGTCGCCTCCGATGGCACGGTCCCGATAGAGACGCTGATCGCCCGGGCGGACAGTGCGCTGTATCAGGCGAAAAATAAAGGACGTAATCAATGGTCTTATTAACCCGGAGACGCTGCCGGGCAAGGGAGAAGGGATGAAACGGATGATGCGGATCGTGCTGCTGGCGCTGCTGCTAACCGGCTGCGCTGGGGAAAAGGGCATTATCGATCGCGACGGATACCAGCTGGACACCCGTCATCCGGCGCAGGCTGCCTATCCGCGAATAAAGGTGTTAGTGATCCACTATACGGCTGACAATTTTGATGTCTCGCTGGCCACGTTGACCGATAAAGAGGTCAGCTCCCACTATTTAATTCCTGAACAGCCCCCGCGTTATCAGCATAAACCGCGGATCTGGCAGCTGGTGCCGGAAGAGGATTTAGCCTGGCACGCCGGGGTAAGCTACTGGCGCGGCAGTACGCGCATTAACGATACCTCCATTGGCATTGAGTTGGAGAACCGCGGCTGGCAGAAGACGGCGGGCGTCAAAAGTTTTACCCCCTTTCATCCGGAACAGATTGCGGCTCTGATCCCGCTGGCGCGCGATATCATCGCCCGCTACCACATCGCGCCGCAGAATGTGGTCGCCCATGCGGATATCGCCCCGCAGCGCAAAGACGATCCGGGGCCATTATTCCCCTGGCAACAGCTGGCGCAGCAGGGGATCGGCGCCTGGCCTGACGAGCAGCGGGTGGCCTTTTATCTCAACAGGCGGCCGGCCAGCGAGCCAGTGGACCCCGAAATCGTACTGGATTTGCTCTCGCGCTATGGCTATCAGGTGACGCCGGAGATGACCCCCGCGCAGAAGAAGCGGGTGATTATCGCCTTCCAGATGCACTTCCGTCCGCAGCGCTGGGATGGGGTAGCGGATGCGCAAACCGAAGCGATAGCCGAGGCGCTGTTAGAAAAATATGGCCAGGGTTAGCGGTGTAGTTTACCGTGGTCGCGAAGCCAGGCGGCGGTGCGCACGATGCCGTCGTCAAGCGTCACCACCGGCTGATAGCCCAGCTCGTCCTGCGCGCGGGTGATATCGAGCGTAAAATCAAAGTTAAGCTTGGAGACGCCGTAGTGGGTAAACGCGGGTTCTTTGGCGGTTTTATCGCCAAAGCGCTCCATGCTGCGGGCGATAATATCCAGCATCGGATAGGGAACTGAGCGGATCCGGCATTTGATACCGAGCTCGTCGATCAATTTCTGCACGATGCTCCGCAAGGTGCGCGGTTCGCCGTTGCTGATATTCCACGCGCGGGCGGAGGGAAGATGATCGCAGGCCGGCTGGCTCGCCAGCCACATCGCATGTACGGCGTTTTCATAATAGGTCATGTCGACCAGCGCGCTGCCGCCGCGCGGGAGCAGGACGCTGCCATAATGCTGCATCATTTGCGCCAGCCGGGGGATAAAGACTTTGTCGTGCGGCCCAAACAGGCTCTGCGGCCGCAGAATGGTAAAACGGGTATGCGGGTTGGCCTGCGCCAGCAGGTTGATCACCTCCTCGCTGGCCGCCTTGCTGCGGGCAAACTCGTTGGCGAAGCGGTGTGGACGGAAATCTTCCTGGATATCACGATGATGGTGATAATCAAAATAGAGCGATGGCGAAGAGATATGGACGAAATTGCGCACTCCCCATGCCACTGACCATTCGCCCAGACGACGGGTGGCGCGGACGTTAGCGAGATCGAAAGCCTGCTGAGTGCCCCATGGCGAGGTAAAGCTGGAGCAGTGCCATAGGGTATCGATACCGGCGAGCATCACTTTAGCCTGCGAAGAGACCAGCTCGGTTAAATCTGCCGGGATGAATTCCGCCCCCATTTTGCTCAGAAGCTTGCCCATCGCTTCGTTGCGCCCGGTCGCTCGCACGCTGATGCCCTTGTTGCGCAGATATTCCACTGCGTTGCGGCCTAATCCGCTGGTCGCACCGGTAACCAGTACCTTCATATCACTCTACTGTCCCAGAAAAGAATTTCGTGCGCATTTTTCCGTGATTCTCCCGACTATGCAATGAGAATCATGAAAGAATAACGCTTATCCTTCGACTCTGCCTGAGATTTGTTCGGCCAGCCGGGCGATGCGTTGCGCCATACCACGGAAAATAAACAGGTGCGCCGGGATCATCAGCAGCCAGTAGATCAGGCCTGGCATACCGTGCGGGTGCCACCAGGCGCGCACGTCCAGTTCACGACGATCGCCTTTATCGTTAATGGTAAAGCTTAATCGGCCCAGCCCGGGCGCTTTCATACCGAATAGCAGGGTGAGCTGTTTTTCTTCCTCCACGATAATTACCTTCCAGCTGTCGACCGTATCGCCGGTTTGCAGATAAGTGCGCTGCGGCCGCCCTTTGGCCAGCCGGTGGCCGACCAGCAGATCCATCGTGCCGCGGGTTTTCCACAGCAGATTGCCGAAAAAATACCCCTCTTCACCGCCGATTTGGTTAACGACCTGCCACAGGGCCTGGCGGCTTGCCTGAGTGGCGACGGTGCAACCTGCCTGCTTCGGATAGTAGCCGTACTCTGGTCGCCAGCGGGCGAAAGCCTGAGCGTCGTAGCCCCAGTCGCTGGAGTTTACTAACTGCTCTTCTTCTTTCAGCGTGCGGCGAACCGCCTGATCGAAGGGGATCAGCGTTTGCGGGATCAGCGCCCGCAGCGCCCGATCGTCAGCGATTAGATCGTGCTTCAGCCCCTGAATCAGCGCCTTGGCGATGGTCGGCGGCACCGAGGTGATGACATTGAGGAACCACACCGAGATCCAGCGCGTCGGCAGGGGAATGGGAATGAGCGGGCGATGTTTACCGCTGACGGCCATAAAGCGAATGAACTGCTGCTGATAGCTTAACACCTCCGGACCGGCGGCTTCGAAGACGCGGTGCGCATCGGAGGGATGATTCAGCAGCTCAACCAGGTCAACGAGCAGGTTTTCCAGCGCGACAGGGGTAGTACGCGAACGTACCCAGCGCGGAGGGGTTAGCACCGGCAGGTTATAAACCATGTCGCGCATCACCTCGAAGGCGGCGGAGCCGGCGCCGACGATAATCCCGGCCCGCAGCTCGGTCACCGGCACGCCCGACTCACGCAGGAGATCGCCGGTAATCTGACGAGCGCGCAGATGGTCGGACTGCTCCTGCGCCGGGGCCTGCAGCGAACTGAGAAATATCACCTGGCGCACTGATGACTGACGCAGGGCATCGCGCACATACGTCGCCACCCGCCGCTCATGGGCGATAAAATCACCGCCTTCGCCCATGCCGTGGACCAGATAATAAAGGGTATCGATACCGGTGAGTAGCGCAGGCAGGTCCTGCGGCTGATTGAGATCGACTGACCGGCAGGTAACGCCGGGCAAAGCGAGTTTTTGCAATCGGTCGATATGGCGTGCCGCCGCCAGCACCGGATAGCCCCGCGCGCTTAATGTGCGCACCAAATGCTGGCCAATATAGCCGCTGGCGCCGAGCACCAGAACTGATTGCGACACGCCTGACTCCTTAGCGTTGTAAAAAAGCCTGCCAGTGGGCGACCACCTCGCTCAGCTGCTGACGGTTGACATCCAGGTGAGTGACCAGACGGACAACAGGCGAGGCGTTAATCAATACCCCCTGCGCCTGCATAAACTTGCCGAGCGCCGGGGCCTGCTCTTCGCCGACGCGAACGAACAGCATGTTGGTATCGTGACGGGTGACGTCGGCGCCGATAGCGCGCAGCTGCTCCGCCATCCACGCGGCGTTGTCATGATCCTCCTGCAGGCGCTGCACGTTATTTTTCAGCGCGTACAGCCCGGCGGCGGCCAGGATGCCCGCCTGGCGCATCCCGCCGCCGACCATTTTCCGCCAGCGGACGGCGCGGCGAATGTACGCCTCGCTGCCGAGCAGCAGCGAGCCTACCGGAGCGCCAAGCCCCTTTGACAGGCAGATGGTGAAGGAGTCGCAGTATTGGGCGATATCGCGTAACTCGCAGCCGTAGGCCACCACGGCGTTAAAGATGCGTGCGCCGTCGACGTGCAGCGCCAGATTGCGCTGGCGGGTAAACGCCCAGGCTTCCTGCAGATAGTCGCGCGGCAGCACCTTACCGTTATGGGTGTTTTCCAGGCTCAGCAGGCGGGTGGGGGCAAAATGGATATCGTCGGGTTTGATTTTCGCTGCCACTTTATCCAGAGGCAGCGAACCATCCGCCGCGGCGTCGATCGGCTGCGGCTGAATACTGCCGAGGACCGCCGCGCCGCCGGCTTCGTACAGATAGTTATGCGCCCCCTGGCCGACGATATACTCTTCGCCGCGCTGGCAATGGCTGAGCAGGCCAACGAGGTTGGCCTGGGTGCCGGTGGGTAGAAATAGCGCCGCTTCTTTGCCGGCCAGGTCGGCGGCATAGCGCTGCAGTTCATTGACGGTAGGGTCGTCGCCATACACATCGTCCCCGACCGGGGCGGCCATCATGGCCTCCAGCATGGCGCGCCCGGGACGGGTAACGGTATCACTGCGTAAATCGATCACGGCTTTTCCTTGGTCTGGTTCAACGTATTGCTTCTGTTTTACCTGAGCCAGTTGGTTTTCGCCAGTTCGATGACCTCATCGCCGCGCCCGCTGATGATCGCCCGCAGCATATACAGGCTAAAGCCTTTGGCCTGCTCCAGCTTGATCTGCGGCGGGATCGCCAGTTCCTCTTTGGCGACGACGACGTCGACCAGCACCGGACCGTCGGTGCGGAAGGCGGTCTGCAGCGCTTCATCCACCTCGGAGGCTTTTTCAACGCGTATACCTTTGATACCGCAGGCCTCGGCGATGCGGGCGAAGTTGGTATCGTGGAGCTCCGTACCGTCGGTGAGATAGCCCCCGGCCTTCATTTCCATCGCCACGAAGCCCAGCACGCTGTTGTTAAAGATGACAATCTTCACCGGCAGCTTCATCTGCGCCAGCGACAGAAAATCGCCCATCAGCATGCTGAACCCGCCGTCGCCGCACATGGCCACTACCTGCCGCTCCGGCGCAGTGGCCTTGGCGCCGATAGCCTGCGGCATGGCGTTAGCCATTGAGCCGTGGTTGAACGAGCCCAGCAGGCGGCGTTTACCATTCATTTTGAGATAGCGTGCCGCCCAGACGGTCGGGGTGCCGACATCACAGGTGAAAATGGCATCTTCATCGGCAAAATGACTGATCTGCTGCGCCAGATATTGCGGGTGAATGGCTTTATCGCTGGGTTTAGCCAGATCGTCGAGCCCTTTTCGCGCGTCGCGATAGTGCTCCAGCGCCTTATCGAGGAAGTGGCGATCGGTTTTCTCTTCCAGCAGCGGCAGCAGCGCCTTCAGCGTCGATTTAATATCGCCCACCAGCGCCATGTCGACCTTACTGTGTGCGCCGATGCTGCCGGGGTTGATGTCGATCTGGATAATTTTCGCGTCGGTTGGGTAGAAGGCGCGATAGGGGAACTGGGTGCCCAGCAGGATCAGGGTATCGGCGTTCATCATGGTGTGGAAGCCAGAAGAGAAGCCAATCAGCCCGGTCATGCCCACATCGTACGGGTTGTCGTACTCCACGTGCTCTTTGCCGCGCAGGGCGTGGACGATGGGGGCTTTAATTTTGGCTGCGAACTCCACCAGTTCCTGGTGGGCGCCGGCGCAACCGCTGCCGCACATGAGCGCGATATTGCTGGAGTAGCGAATAAGCTGCGCCAGCTTGCGCAGCTCTTCTTCCGCCGGGGTGACCGTCGGCAGCGGCGCATGATACCAGTGGCTGCTGGCGCTTTCCGGGGCGGCCTTCAGCGCCACATCGCCGGGTAGCACCACCACCGAGACGCCGCGGTTAATCACTGCCTTACGCATCGCCACTGCCAGCACCTGCGGGATCTGCTCCGGCGTGGAGACCAGTTCGCAGTAATGGCTGCACTCGCGGAACAGCTCCTGAGGATGGGTTTCCTGAAAATAGCCGCTGCCGATTTCGCTGGATGGGATGTGGGCGGCGATGGCCAGCACCGGGACATGGTTGCGATGACAGTCAAACAAACCGTTAATCAGATGCAGGTTGCCCGGTCCGCAGGAGCCGGCGCAGACCGCCAGCTCGCCGGTCAGCTGCGCTTCCGCGCCAGCGGCGAAAGCGGCGACCTCTTCGTGCCGGGTGGGCATCCAGTCGATGGTGCCCATGCGGTTAAGGCTATCGCTCAATCCATTGAGGGAATCTCCGGTGACGCCCCAGATACGTTTCACGCCGGCCTGTTCCAGCGTTTTGGCAATGTATGCCGCCACGGTCTGTTTCATGATCTCCATCTCCTTTTTTTGATAACGCCTTCAAGCTTAGATGAAACTGACCGCAATGTAACCGATTACCCCTGATTTTTTGCTGGTTTTATTCCTCTCCGGCTGCGCATACTCTGGAAGTACACAGGATGCAAAACAGGATGCACATCAAATGGTTAAAGGATTGTTAAACACAGTAAATCGCAGGCTGTCGCATGATGACGCCGGTAAACTCTTGTTACGACTTGCCGTCGGCGGCTTAATGCTTTTCCATGGAATCCATAAGCTGATAGATGGTGTGGATGGCATTAGCGGGATGCTGGCGGCGCAGGGATTGCCCGGGTTTATCGCCTACGGTGTGCTGGTGGGGGAAGTGGTCGCTCCCTGCTTGTTAATTCTCGGCGTCCTGACCCGCCCGGCGGCGTTGGTGCTGGCGTTCACCATGGTGGTGGCGTGGCTGATGGTCGGTCTCGGCAAGACGTTTGCGCTTGATACGGTGGGAGCGTGGGCCATTGAGAATCTGGTCTATTTCTTTGTTGGCGCACTGGCGATTGCGCTACTCGGCGCGGGGCGTTATTCGCTGGCCGGTCAGTCGGCCTGGCGGTAAAAATGCCTCATTCGTCCTGGGGCGTAAAGTCGATACTGTTGGCGATTTGCAATTTTTTCAGTCCGGGAAAGCGTTTATCTCATGTCGCCTGAGCGTTTGTTTATTGTCGCCAGGGATTTTCCCGGAGGCGGCGCATTGCGCCTTCTCCGGGCTACCAAATCGCACAGCGATGTAGCCCCGGTAAGCGGTAGCGCCACCGGGGATTTTGACCTCAGGCGAGAACCAGATCGCTCTGCGGATGACAGGAGCAGGCCAGCACATAGCCGTCGGCGATTTCGGCGTCGGTCAGCGTCATGGTGCTGGTGACGCTGTACTTCCCGGAAACCACTTTGGTTTTGCAGCAGCCGCAGACGCCGGCGCGGCAGGCGACGGTCACCGGCACTTTATTGCTCTCCAGCGCGTCGAGCAGCGTAGTGCCCACCGGCGCGTAAAACTCGCGCGCCGGCTGCAGTTTAGTAAATTTCAGCCCGCTGGTGGCGGCCTCAGCCACCGGGGTGAAGAATTTTTCCTTAAAGAAGCGGGTGACGCCCAGGGCGGCAACATCCTGCTCGACCTTCTCCATATAAGGCGCCGGGCCGCAGGTCATCACGGTGCGGCTGGCTAAATCCGGCACGCTCTGCAGCAGCTCCCGGGTCAGACGGCCGGCGACAAAACCGTGCGTCGCGTTGTGCTCCGCTACCAGGGTGACCGGGTAGTTGCGCCACTCTTCGGCAAAGATTACATCTTCCGGCGAACGCACGTTATAAATCACCTGTACGTCGGCCTGCGGTCGATGCTTAGCCAGCCAGCGGCGCATCGCCATGATCGGTGTCACGCCGCAACCGGCGGCCAGCAGCAGGAATTTATCTTCCGCTTTATCGTCGCAGGTAAACTCGCCCATCGCATCGGACAGCCAAAGGTAATCACCGCGTTTGACCTCGCGGGTCAACCACTGCGAACCCGTACCCTCGTCAATACGGCGAACGGTCAGCGTAATGTATTCGCTGACCCCCGGCGTCGAGGAGAGGGTATAGGCGCGCAGCGTTTCCGCCGAGTTACGCACGCTAACCAGAGCGTACTGGCCAGCGCGGTACGGATAGTAATCGTGGCACAGCAGCGAAAGGGTCCACACGTCCGGGGTTTCCTGGTGAATGTGGTGAACCTGCATCCGCCACGGGCACTGGGAGGTTGGCATAGTCATCAGGGACTCCTTAAGCGCTCAGCAGCTGCTGCATATCTTGTTCCACGGTGGTCACGGAACGCAGACCAAACTTCTCATTGAGGACCGCCAGCAGATCCGGGGTGAAGAAACCAGGCGCCGTCGGACCGGTGACGATGTTTTTCACACCCAGCGACAGCAGCGTCAGCAGGATGACGATCGCTTTCTGTTCGAACCAGGAGAGCACCAGCGACAGCGGCAGATCGTTGACGCCACAGCCCAGTTTCTCCGCCAGCGTGACCGCCAGAATAATCGCCGAGTAAGCGTCATTACACTGCCCGGCGTCGACCAGGCGCGGCAGCCCTTCGATATCGCCAAAGTCCAGTTTGTTGAAGCGGTATTTACCACAGGCCAGGGTCAGGATCAGGCAGTCATCCGGCACGCTGGTGGCGAAATCGGTGAAGTAGTTACGCTCCCCGCGGGCGCCGTCGCAGCCGCCGACGAGGAAGATATGGCGCAGTTTTTCACGACTGACCAGATCGATCAGCGTATCCGCCGCGCCAAGCAGGGTCTGACGGCCAAAGCCGACGGTGATCAGATGCGGGATTTCGCTGTACGGGAAGCCCGCCATCTGCTGCGCCTGGGCAATGACCGGGGAGAAGTCTTCGCCTTCCAGATGGTTCACACCCGGCCAGCCGACGATGCTGCGAGTCCAGATGCGGTCGTCGTAGGCGCCGACGGTCGGGTCGATGATGCAGTTAGAGGTCATCACGATGGGGCCCGGGAAGCGGGCGAACTCCACCTGCTGGTTTTGCCAGCCGCTGCCGTAGTTGCCAATCAGATGTTTGAATTTACGCAGCTCCGGATAGCCGTGAGCCGGCAGCATTTCGCCATGAGTATAGACGTTGACGCCGGTGCCTTCCGTCTGCTCCAGCAGGTTATACAGATCCTTCAGATCGTGGCCGGAGATCAGGATGCACTTCCCTTCGGTGGCTTTAACGTTGACCTGAGTCGGCGTCGGATGGCCGTATTTGGTCGTTTCACCGGCGTCGAGGATGCTCATCACTTTGAAGTTCATCTGGCCGATTTCCATCGAACATTCGAGCAGCGCATTCATATCCGCAGGCCAGGTGCCCAGCCATGCCATGATTTTATGGTACTGGGCATAGATAGCGTTGTCGTACTGGCCGAGCACGTGGGCGTGCTCCATATAGGCCGCCGCACCCTTCAGACCGTACAGGCACAGCAGGCGCAGACCGAGAATATTTTCGCCGATGGCGGCTTTATCTTTATTCGGGGTATAGTCCGCCGCCTGACGCTGCAGGTCGCCCAGATCGTCGCTGACCAGCTGCAGGTCGGCGACCGGGCTGTCGACCGCGGCGCTGGCATCGATCGCCAGGCATTGCGCTTTCAGCGCCTCACGCAAGGCAATTGCCTGGCGGGCGTAGCCGACGATGCGCGGGGAATCGAAGTTAACGTTAGTCAGGGTGGAGAAGAAGGCGCGGGGGGCAAAGCTGTCGACCTGATGATCGATAATGCCATATTCGCGCGCTTTAAGCGCCCAGGCGGACAGGCCTTGCAGTGACGCAATCAGCAGATCCTGCAGGTCCGAGGTTTCCGCTGTTTTACCGCACATCCCCTGCGCGTAAGAGCAGCCGTTGCCGGCTGGGGTACGAATGGTTTGTTCACATTGCACACAAAACATGGTCACACCTTTAAAGTTATATTTGATATACATGTTTAAGGTTATGCCGCGCGGCAACGGGTGAAAAGGTATTTCTCAGACAACTTAAAGGGAGATTGATTTAGCGCAAATTTGGCGGCAGGAGGGCTGCCGCCAGCGGGTGCTCAGGCGGTAAAAAAGGCGATCAGGATCGGGACCAGCAAACTAAGCAGAAAACCGTGCACGATGGCGGCAGGGACGATTTCGACGCCGCCGGAACGCTGCAGTACCGGTAAGGTGAAGTCCATCGAGGTGGCGCCGCACAGCCCCAGCGCCGTGGAGCGGCTGCGGCGAATAAGGCCCGGAATTAACATGATGGCCAGCAGCTCGCGACAGAGATCGTTAAAGAACGCCGCGCTACCGATGACCGGGCCAAAGGATTCGGTGAGTAAAATACCGGAGAGCGAATACCAGCCGAAACCGCTGGCCATTGCCAGACCGGTCTTTAACGGCAGACCGAGAATAAAGGCGTTAAGTATCCCGCCGAGTAATGAACTGGCCGTAACCACCACGGCGACGATCATTCCCCGGCGGTTAAGGACTATTTGTCGCAGACTCATTCCATTATTGCGTAATTGGATACCGACGAGGAACAGGAGAAAAATCAACGTATATTCGCTGGCTTCTGTCGCGTGCTGTAAAAAAGGCAGTCTGGTCAGACCGAGCAGAAAACCGAGCACGACCACACCGCACAGCTGCAGCGATTCCAGGGCCATGGCCAGGCGCGAGGGTAATTTCTCCTGACGATGCTGACTGCGCCATGGCATTTTACTTTCCAGCCACAGCAGGGCGGCGATATTACACAGTAAAATGATAACCACGCTCACCGCGGCGTAATGCAATATTGCCAGCAGGTTGCTGGCCAGATTGTCGAGGAACGCCAGGCTGATACCCATAAAAAAAAGGATTACATAGACAATCCAGCTGAGCATGCGGTTTATCAGCTTTAGCGCGGAGGAGTGACGAAGAGGCAGTAAATAGCCGACGACCAGCGGCAACAGAATAATAAAGAGTCCCGAAAACATGAACGATGCAGCCCTTGCATGATGAGAATAGCGCCCATGACACTACCCAAATCACCGGGCCGAGTAAAGCTGTCGCCAGAAAGAAAAAGCCCGGAGACCCGGGCTTTGAAAAGCGTTAATCGCGTTTTTCCAGCAGGGTGCGATACAGCACGCCGCCGAGGATCCCACCGACGATTGGCATGACCCAGAACAGCCACAGCTGCTGCAGCGCCCAGCCGCCCTGGAAAATTGCCACCGCGGTGCTGCGCGCCGGGT
Organism: Klebsiella sp. 10; assembly: GCF_018223925.1. Lineage (NCBI taxonomy): Bacteria > Pseudomonadati > Pseudomonadota > Gammaproteobacteria > Enterobacterales > Enterobacteriaceae > Klebsiella > Klebsiella sp. 10. Next base: position 105,105 of record NZ_JAGRRB010000009.1, on the reverse strand, counting down.
TGACCGAGGTATTGGTGACTGGAATGCTGATCAAATGGATGAGGGTCAGCGCCAGGCCGATGGCGATGGGGGCAAAGCCCGCCGGCGCATGTTTATCGGTCGCGCCATGAATAACCAGCAGGAAGCCGCAGGTCAGGACAATTTCAATGACGATAGCCGACAGCATGGAGAAGCCGCCCGGGGAGTGTTCGCCATAGCCGTTGGAGGCAAAGCCGCTGGCGGCGGCATCAAAGCCGGCTTTACCGCTGGCAACCACGTACAGCACCGCCGCGGCAATAATTCCGCCGACCACCTGAGCGATAATATAGCCAATGACCTCTTTTGCCGGAAAACGGCCGCCGGCCCACAGGCCTAAGGTGACCGCCGGGTTGAAATGCCCCCCGGAAATATGGCCGACCGCAAACGCCATGGTTAATACCGTTAAGCCAAATGCCAGCGCGACGCCGGCAAAACCAATACCCAGCTCGGGGAAAGCCGCGGCGAGCACGGCGCTACCGCAGCCGCCAAATACAAGCCAGAAGGTGCCGAAGCATTCGGCTGCTAATTTTCTGAACATAACCACCTCAATTAAATTGTTTACGCGCACGAGCGGACCGTGCCGGTCTTTATTTATCGTGATAAGGGATGACGATAAAAATAAAGCGGCGTTATTCTAGAGATAATCGCCATCCCGGAGCCAGTTAAATATATTGATATTATTTGATTTAGGGCAAGGTGAGTGGATTCCTTTTGCCAGTTTAGCCTTTCCTTTATCCATGGAAGATTATCAATAGTGTAGATCATAACGCCTGAAATAAAACTATTTTGTTTGATGAATAATCAACAGCCGGTAATAGGCGATAAGTGAGTAATTTTATGAATATATTTAATCCGCTGAATATGAGCCACGGATGCGATTAAGCAGAGTGTCATCTTGCCTCCGCCCTCGCTATACTGTTGATTACTGAAGGAGAGTGGTGGTGTAGCGGAGGGGATATGCTTCTTGAGCGCGTAGAAATCGTCGGTTTTCGCGGTATCAATCGTTTGTCGTTGATGCTGGAGCAAAATAACGTCCTGATCGGGGAGAACGCGTGGGGGAAGTCCAGTCTGCTTGATGCGCTGACCCTGCTTTTGTCGCCGGAGTTCGATCTTTATCACTTTGTTCGCGATGATTTCTGGTTTCCCCCGGGCGACATCCAGGGGCGCGAACACCATTTGCATATTATCCTGACCTTCCGCGAAACGGAGCCAGGCCGCCATCGGGTCCGGCGTTTCCGTCCGCTTCAGCGCTGCTGGGTGCCTTGCGATGACGGGTATCACCGGGTGTTCTATCGCCTGGAGGGCGAGCTCGCCGAAGATGACAGCGTGATGACCCTGCGGAGCTTTATCGATGGTGAAGGCGAAGCGTTGGTGCTGGAGGAGATTGATGAGCTGGCCCGACACCTGGTGCGTTTGATGCCGGTGCTGCGCCTGCGCGATGCGCGCTTTATGCGCCGCATCCATAACGGGACGGTACCGCACTCGCCGCAGATAGAGATCACCGCCCGTCAGCTGGATTTTCTCTCCCGCGAACTGGTCAGCCATCCGCAAAATTTATCGGACGGTCAGATCCGTCAGGGGCTATCGGCCATGGTGCAACTGCTTGAGCATTACTTTGCCGAGCAAAGCAGCGCTCAGACGCGGCATCGCCTGATGCGGCGGCGCTCCCATGATGAACAGCGCAGTTGGCGTTATCTGGATATTATCAACCGGATGATCGACAAGCCCGGCGGGCGCAGCCATCGGGTGATCCTGCTGGGGCTGTTTGCCACCCTCCTGCAGGCGAAAGGGACGGTGCGCCTCGATCGCGACGCGCGACCGCTGCTGTTGATTGAAGATCCCGAGACCCGTCTGCATCCGATCATGCTTTCCGTCGCCTGGCACCTGCTGAATTTGTTGCCGCTGCAGCGTGTGACCACCACCAACTCCGGAGAGCTGCTGTCCCTGACGCCGGTAGAGCAGGTCTGCCGGCTGGTGCGTGAGTCGACGCGGGTATCGGCGTGGCGGTTGGGGCCGGGCGGAATGAATGCCGAAGAGAGCCGGCGCATTGCTTTTCACATCCGCTTCAATCGCGCCTCATCGCTCTTCGCCCGCTGCTGGCTGCTGGTGGAGGGAGAGACGGAAACCTGGGTTATCAACGAACTGGCCCGGCAGTGCGGTCATCATTTTGATGCTGAAGGGGTTAAGGTGATCGAATTCGCCCAGTCCGGCCTGAAGCCATTGATCAAGTTTGCCCGCCGGATGGGGATCCAGTGGCACGTGCTGGTGGACGGCGATGAGGCGGGGAAAAAATATGCCGCGACGGTACGAGGTCTGCTTAATAACGATCGCGAGCTGGAGCGCGACCATCTGACCAGTCTGCCGGCGCTGGATATGGAACACTTTATGTATCGTCAGGGATTTGATGACGTTTATCATCGGGTGGCGCAGATCCCGGATAATGTCCCGATGAATATGCGGCGGGTGATCACCAAAGCCATCCATCGCTCATCCAAGCCGGACCTGGCGATTGAGGTGGCGATGGAGGCCGGCCGCCGTGGCGTGGACGCTGTGCCGACGCTGCTGAAGAAAATGTTCTCACGGGTGCTGTGGCTAGCCCGCGGTCGTGCCGATTAATCTCACCGCCGTCGTCATTTACGGCGGCACAAAGCTCTCCGGCAGCTAAACAAAACCTCATTGACGAGAAAAATGGGTGTCCTGTTGCCAACGGGTTTCGATAGAATCACCGCCTGGAGCGGCAGGGAAACAGCAGGAGTCGGAATATGAAAGTGAAGGGAAAACGCAGGACCGTCTGGTGGCTGTTGGCGATCGTTGTGCTGGGGCTGGCTATCTGGGGATGGCGGATCCTCAATGCGCCGCTGCCGAACTACCAGACGCTGGTAGTTCGCAAAGGGGATCTCCAGCAGAGCGTGCTGGCCACCGGCAAACTGGATGCCCTGCGAAAAGTTGACGTCGGCGCCCAGGTCAGCGGACAGCTGAAAACGCTGCACGTCAATATTGGCGATAAGGTTAAAAAGGATCAGTTGCTGGGGGTTATCGATCCGGAGCAGGCGCAAAACCAGATTAAAGAGGTGGAAGCGACGCTCATGGAGCTGCGCGCCCAGCTCAATCAGGCGCGCGCGGAGAGCAAACTGGCGCAAGTGACTCTGGCCCGTCAGCAGCAGCTGGCGCAGCGCCAGCTGGTCTCGCGGCAGGACCTTGATACCGCGGCCACCGATTTGGCGGTGAAACAGGCGCAGATCGGCACTATTGAAGCGCAAATAAAGCGTAACCAGGCGACGCTCGATACGGCGAAGACCAACCTCGATTACACGCGGATCCTGGCGCCGATGGCCGGCGAAGTGACGCAAATTACCACCCTGCAGGGACAGACAGTGATCGCCGCCCAGCAGGCGCCTAACATTCTGACGCTGGCGGATCTCAGCACCATGCTGGTTAAAGCGCAGGTCTCTGAAGCGGATGTCATCCACCTCAGACCGGGGCAAAAGGCGTGGTTTACCGTGCTGGGCGACCCGCTTACCCGTTATGAAGGTAAACTGAAAGACATTCTGCCGACGCCGGAAAAAGTGAATGACGCCATCTTCTATTATGCCCGCTTCGAGGTACCGAACCCGCAGGGGATCCTGCGCCTCGACATGACCGCGCAGGTGCACATTCAGCTGGCTGAGGTGAAGAACGTGATTACTATCCCGCTGAGCGCCCTGGGCGACGCGGTAGGCGATAACCGCTACCACGTTCGACTGTTGCGCACCGGTGAGGTCAAAGAGCGTGAGGTTATCATTGGCGCCCGCAATGATACCGACGTCGCAGTGGTGCAAGGTCTGGAAGAGGGCGACGAAGTGATCGTCGGCGAGAGCGCGAGCGGGGCGGCAAAATGACGGCGCTGCTTGAGCTGCGAGATATACGTCGCAGCTATCCTTCCGGCGACGGCAGCGTTGAGGTCCTGAAGGGGATCACCCTCAGCATCCATGCGGGTGAGATGGTGGCGATCGTCGGGGCCTCCGGCTCGGGAAAATCGACGCTGATGAATATCCTTGGCTGCCTCGACAAACCCACCAGCGGCACCTATCGGGTAGCGGGAACCGATATCGCGCAGCTGGATGGCGATGCGCTGGCCCGTCTGCGGCGGGAACACTTTGGCTTTATCTTTCAACGCTACCATCTGCTGTCCCATCTGACCGCCGCGCAGAATGTCGAAGTGCCGGCGGTGTATGCCGGCAGTGAACGGCGCGCGCGCCTGGCGCGCGCTCATGAGCTGCTGGTGCGGCTGGGGCTGGGCGAGCGCGCCGACTATCAACCATCACAGTTGTCCGGCGGTCAGCAGCAGCGGGTCAGTATCGCCCGCGCCCTGATGAATGGCGGGGAGGTGATCCTCGCTGATGAACCGACCGGCGCGCTGGACAGCCATTCCGGCGAAGAGGTAATGGCGATCCTGCACCAGCTAAAAGCGCAGGGGCACACGGTCATCATTGTGACCCACGATCCGCAGGTCGCCGCTCAGGCGGAGCGGATCGTCGAGATCCGCGATGGCGAGATCGTCCGCAACCCGCCCGCCAGCCGCCAGGGCGGCGGACTGCGCGCCCGTCCGCAGGCGGAGCCTTCGGCGTGGCGTCAGTTTACCAGCGGCTTTCGCGAAGCGCTGGTGATGGCCTGGCGAGCGATGGCGGCGAATAAAATGCGTACCCTGCTGACCATGCTCGGGATTATTATCGGTATTGCCTCGGTGGTGTCGATCGTGGTGGTGGGGGATGCCGCCAAGCAGATGGTGCTGGCGGATATTCGCGCCATCGGCACCAATACCATTGATGTGTATCCTGGTAAGGATTTTGGCGACGACGACCCGCGCTATCAGCAGGCGCTGAAGTATGACGATTTGCTGGCGATCCAGAAGCAGCCGTGGGTGCGCTCCGCCACGCCGGCGGTTTCAAAAAGCCTGCGCCTGCGCGCCAACAATATTGACGTTGCCGCCAGCGCGGAGGGGGTCGGTCCGCAGTATTTTAATGTCTACGGCATGACCTTTAGCGAAGGTAATACCTTCAATGAACTGCAGCTCAACAGTCGGGCACAGGTGGTAGTGCTCGACAGCAATACCCGTCGGCAGCTGTTTCCCAATAAAGCGAAAGTGGTGGGAGAGGTGATTCTGGTGGGCAATATGCCGGCCACGGTGATTGGCGTTGCGGATGAAAAGCAGTCGATGTTCGGCAGCAGCAAAATTCTCCGCGTCTGGTTGCCCTACACCACCATGGCGGGAAGAGTAATGGGCCAGTCGTGGCTGAACTCCATCACTGTGCGCGTTCATGAAGGCTACGACAGTGAAACCGCAGAGAAACAGCTGCTGCGTCTGCTGGAGCTGCGGCATGGTAAAAAAGATGTATTCACCTGGAATATGGACAGCGTCTTGAAAACCGCCGAAAGGACCACACATACCTTACAGCTGTTCCTGACATTGGTGGCGGTGATTGCCCTGGTGGTCGGCGGGATTGGCGTAATGAATATTATGCTGGTGTCGGTGACCGAACGAACCCGGGAGATCGGCATCCGCATGGCGGTTGGCGCCCGGGCCAGCGATGTGCTGCAGCAGTTTCTCATTGAAGCGGTGCTGGTTTGCCTGGTCGGTGGCGCGCTGGGCGTAGCATTGTCGCTGATGATCGCCTTTATTTTACAGCTGTTTCTCCCCGGCTGGGAGATTGGTTTTTCTCCGCTGGCGCTGCTGACGGCGTTTCTCTGTTCGACGCTGACCGGGGTGCTGTTTGGTTGGCTGCCTGCGCGCAACGCGGCGCGGCTCGATCCGGTGGATGCCCTGGCGCGAGAATAGGCGGGGCGAGAAATAAAAATGCCAGTCAGAAGGACTGGCATTTTATTAGCAGGATGTACACAATGAAGCAAAAGAGTTATGCAGCCGTTTCCGCTTCCACAGGGACGATCACGCTGGCGTGGTTGCCTTTTGGCCCCTGGTGAACATCAAACCGAACGGCTTGTCCGGCTTTTAGCGTTCTGTAACCATCCATCTGGATGGTGGAGTAATGGGCGAAAATGTCTTCGCCGCCGCCCTCAGGGCAGATAAAACCGAACCCTTTGGCATTGTTGAACCACTTAACAGTACCCATTTCCATACTTCGACATCCTTCGTAAATCTTTATTAGTAAGATGGAATGAACCGGTGGTGGAGTGACGAGTTGTTCAATTGCTCGCCAACTCTCGCCACTACAATTTAGAGAAATACGAAAACGCGTCAAGCGATTGAGGAGGGGGAACGGCGAAAAATGCGTCAAAATTTGAAGCAGTTAACGCTATTGCCGGGGAATGTGACAGCCGTCGCGGATAGAAGCGATAGATGATAGTTATCTATGATCTATTGTAGACTTGTGATGAGCATAACCTCTGGTCATCGACAGGCCTCCGCCTGTTGGCAACAGCAACCGATGATGAACACTGACGATGAGTAAGAGAGATTGGCTGGACTTCGAGCACCTGGTTGACGACGAAGTTCGTGATGCGATTAAACCGCCATCTATGTATAAAGTGATATTGGTCAATGATGACTACACTCCGATGGAGTTTGTTATTGACGTGTTACAAAAATTCTTTTCTTATGATGTTGAACGTGCAACGCAACTGATGCTCACGGTTCACTATGAAGGTAAGGCGATTTGTGGCGTGTTTACCGCGGAAGTGGCGGAGACCAAAGTCGCTATGGTGAATCAGTACGCGAGGGAGAACGAGCATCCATTGCTGTGTACGCTGGAAAAAGCCTGAATACAGGCATGAAAATTGGGGGAGGTGCCTATGCTCAATCAAGAACTGGAACTCAGTTTAAATATGGCTTTCGCCAGAGCGCGCGAGCACCGTCATGAGTTTATGACCGTCGAGCACTTGCTGCTGGCTCTGCTAAGCAACCCCTCGGCCCGTGAGGCCCTGGAAGCGTGTTCAGTGGACCTGGTGGCATTGCGTCAGGAACTTGAAGCCTTCATCGAACAAACCACACCCGTTCTGCCAGCCACGGAAGAAGAGCGCGACACCCAGCCGACGCTAAGCTTCCAGCGTGTGCTGCAGCGCGCCGTCTTCCACGTACAATCTTCTGGCCGCAGCGAAGTGACCGGCGCCAACGTGCTGGTGGCGATTTTCAGCGAGCAGGAGTCGCAGGCCGCCTACCTGCTGCGTAAACATGAAGTGAGCCGTCTTGATGTGGTGAACTTCATTTCTCATGGTACACGCAAAGACGAGCCGAGCCAGTCTTCCGATAACAGCGGAAGCCAGCCTGGCAATGAAGAGCAAGCCGGCGGGGAGGAACGTATGGAAAACTTCACCACCAACCTCAATCAGCTTGCTCGCGTCGGCGGTATTGATCCCCTGATCGGCCGTGAAAAAGAGCTGGAGCGCGCGATTCAGGTCCTGTGCCGTCGGCGGAAAAATAACCCGCTGCTGGTGGGGGAATCCGGCGTCGGTAAAACCGCGATCGCCGAAGGCCTTGCCTGGCGTATTGTGCAGGGCGATGTGCCGGAAGTGATGGCCGACTGCACTATCTACTCGCTCGACATTGGCTCTTTGCTGGCAGGGACCAAATATCGTGGCGATTTTGAAAAACGCTTCAAAGCGTTGCTCAAACAGCTGGAGCAGGATACCAACAGCATCCTGTTTATTGATGAAATCCACACCATTATCGGTGCGGGGGCGGCGTCTGGCGGCCAGGTCGATGCGGCTAACCTGATCAAACCGCTGCTTTCCAGCGGCAAGATCCGGGTGATCGGCTCCACCACTTACCAGGAGTTCAGCAACATCTTTGAAAAAGATCGTGCGCTGGCCCGCCGTTTCCAGAAGATCGATATTACCGAACCGTCGGTGGAAGAGACGGTCCAGATTATCAACGGCCTGAAGCCGAAGTACGAAGCGCACCATGATGTGCGTTATACCGCCAAAGCGGTGCGTGCGGCGGTAGAACTGGCGGTGAAATACATTAACGATCGTCATCTGCCGGATAAGGCGATTGACGTCATTGACGAAGCGGGCGCGCGGGCGCGCTTAATGCCGGTCAGCAAGCGTAAGAAAACGGTTAACGTGGCGGATATCGAATCAGTGGTGGCGCGCATTGCGCGGATCCCTGAGAAGAGCGTCTCCCGCAGCGATCGCGACACGCTGAAAAACCTGGGCGACCGTCTGAAAATGCTGGTCTTTGGACAGGATAAAGCCATCGAGGCGCTGACCGAGGCTATTAAAATGGCGCGCGCCGGGCTGGGCCATGAGCACAAGCCGGTGGGATCGTTCCTGTTCGCCGGGCCGACCGGGGTCGGGAAAACCGAAGTGACCGTCCAGCTGGCGAAGGCGTTGGGTATTGAGCTGCTGCGCTTTGACATGTCCGAATATATGGAACGTCATACCGTCAGCCGTTTGATCGGGGCGCCTCCGGGCTACGTTGGCTTCGATCAGGGCGGGCTGCTGACCGATGCGGTGATTAAACATCCGCACGCGGTATTGCTGCTTGATGAGATCGAAAAAGCGCATCCGGACGTGTTCAACCTGCTGCTGCAGGTGATGGATAACGGGACGCTGACCGATAATAACGGCCGTAAAGCGGACTTCCGCAACGTGGTGCTGGTGATGACCACCAACGCCGGGGTGCGGGAAACCGAGCGTAAATCCATTGGCCTTATTCAGCAGGACAACAGTCCGGATGCGATGGATGAGATCAAAAAGATCTTTACGCCGGAGTTCCGTAACCGCCTCGACAACATCATCTGGTTCGATCATTTGTCTACCACGGTGATCCATCAGGTTGTCGACAAGTTTATCGTCGAGCTGCAGGTCCAGCTGGACCAGAAAGGCGTCTCCCTGGAAGTGAGTCAGGAAGCGCGCGACTGGCTGGCGACGAAAGGCTACGATCGGGCGATGGGGGCACGTCCAATGGGACGCGTCATTCAGGACAACCTGAAAAAACCGCTGGCGAACGAACTGCTGTTTGGCTCGCTGGTCGACGGTGGTCAGGTCACTGTCTCTCTGGACAGCGACAAAAATACGCTGACTTACGACTTCCAGAGCGCTCCGAAGCACAAACCGGAAGCGGCCCACTAAGGCGATATCTTCAATGTAAAAAAACCGGCCAGGGGCCGGTTTTTTTTTGCTGACGGCAGAAATGAAAAGACCGGGAATTATCCCGGCCTTCAGCATCTGACGCCTTAGGGGCGAAAACAATCAGCGACTACGGAAGACAATGCGGCCTTTGCTCAGGTCGTACGGGGTCAGCTCAACAGTCACTTTGTCGCCCGTCAGAATGCGGATGTAGTTTTTACGCATTTTACCGGAGATATGCGCGGTTACCACGTGACCGTTTTCCAGTTCTACGCGGAACATAGTGTTAGGCAACGTTTCAAGTACGGTGCCCTGCATTTCAATATTGTCTTCTTTGGCCATCTAGTCCTCTGGGGTATCACTACCGTAGTTTTGAACCGGCAAGATAATGCCGAAGTTCATCATGTAAGTAAAGTTTTACGTATCTACCCTGAATCATTCACCTTGCCGCAAGGCGCATAGTCAGCGCAGCGGCTACGGAAATATGACGGGTATGAATCGCCGAAGTAGTTTTGGCGCATTGCCCGGGACACACACGGCCATGCCGCGTGACAGGCGCAAACGTAAAGGGGAGTGACAGAACGATGGGCGTTATCTGACTCTTATTATTCCCAAACGGCGGCGGGGCAACAGGCAGAAGCTACTCTACCGCGCAATTATACCATCCTGACGCAAAATGTGCTGAAAACATTTTATTATCCGCCAGGAAATAGCACCCGCGGCACCCAAAATCGCTCGGGCAGTCGGTAGCCGCGTAATACCGACAGATAGTCCAGATAATCGCGGCGGGGAATATCCACTGCGCCTAATGACGCGGTATGGTTGTTCAGTACCTGGCAGTCAATTAATTTACCGCCGCTGTGCGCAAAGTCCTGGCAAAATACCAGCAGCGCGGTTTTGGAGGCATTTTCCGCCCGGCTAAACATCGATTCGCCGCAAAACAGCGCTCCCTGCGCTACGCCGTACATTCCTCCCACCAGGGTATTCTCCTGCCAGACTTCAATGGAGTGGGCATGACCCAGCTCATGCAGCTGGTGATAGGCGCGAACGATACTGCTGGTTATCCAGGTGCCTTCGTCACGATCGCTGGCGCAGCCCTCAATCACTTCGCCAAAGGCGTGGTTGAGCGTTACCCGGTAGGGCGAACGCTGATGAAAGCGCTTCATGCTGCGGCTGAGATGGAATTGCTCTGGCCAAAGTACCGCCCGGGGGTCGGGCGACCACCAGAGGATCGGGTCGCCAGGGGAAAACCAGGGAAAAATACCACGCTGATAGGCCATCAGCAGCCGCGCGGGGCTCAGATCGCCGCCGAGCGCCAGCAGGCCATTAGGTTCTCGCAAGGCGCCTTCCGGAGAGGGGAAGGCGATAGAGTGCCGGGAGAGCTGAACCAGACGCATTTTAACCTCAATACGCATCAGCAAAAATTAGATAATAGAATAGCCTACAGACGCTGTTTAAACTGGAAGTACCGGCCCTGTTTAGCGAGCAGCTCCGCGTGACTACCTTGCTCAATTATCTGGCCGTTGTCCATGACTATTATCTGATTAAAACCCGCCAGGCCCCGCAGGCGATGGGTCACCATCAGCACGGTTTTGTCGCGCATGACATCTGCCAACAGATGCAGGATCTGGCTTTCGGTGGCCGCATCCAGACCTTCTGTCGGTTCATCGAGCAGCATCAGCGGCGCATCGTGGAGCAGCGCGCGGGCAATGGCCAGTCGGCGCAGTTCGCCGCCGGAGAGCTGACGCCCGCCTTCGCCCAGCCAGCCGTTAAGACCACCATCTTGCAGCAGTTTTTCGAGACCCACCTTCTCAAGGGTAGCGCTGAGATGAGCGTCATCCGCTTCAGGCGCCGCCAGCAGCAGGTTGTCGCGCAGGGTGGCGCTGAACAGGTGCACGCGCTGCGGCACTACGCTCATTGCCTGCCGCAGAGTGGCTTCGCTGAGGCCGGAGAGCGGCTGATTGTTGAGCAGAATCTCTCCCTGTGACGGGTCCCAGGCGCGGGTAAGCAACTGCAACAGCGTCGATTTTCCGCAGCCGGTCCGGCCAAGAATGGCGATGTGCTCTCCGGCGGCAATCTGCAGGGAAATATTCTCCAGGGCAGGGGAGGGCTGCTGAGGATAGCGGAAGGTGACCTCCTGAAGCGTTAGGGCCACCTGCGCTGGCGGACTGGCTTCATCTTCGACAAAGGTGACCTCCGGCTGCTGGTCGGTAATCTGCGAGATCCGCCGCGCGGAGGCGATCACCTGGCCTAAATGCTGGAAAGCGCCAGTAACCGGCGCCAGGGCTTCAAAAGCCGCCAGCGCGCAGAATACGAATAGCGCGATCAGCGCCCCGGGCTGACTATTGCCGCCGACGCCGTCTGAGGCCAGCCAGAGCATGGCCACCACGGCGATGCCACCGATTAACAGCATTACCGCCTGCGAAAGCGCGGTCAGCTCGGCCTGGCGCCGCTGTGCATCCTGCCAGCTCAGCTCGGTCTTTTCCATTTGTGCGCGGTAGCGGTCGCTGGCGTTAAATACCATCAGCTCCGCCTGACCCTGCAGCCAGGCGGTGAGCTGTTGGCGATACTGGCCGCGCAGCTGCGTCATACTTTCGCCGGCTGGCTTACCTGCGCGATAGAACAGCGGCGGCATAACCAGCAGGGTCGCCAGCATGATACCGCCGAGCGTCAGCGCGAGGGTGACGTCGAGCAGACTTAATCCGCAGGTGACGACCACAATCACCACCAGCGCGCCGACCAGCGGCGAAATGACCCGCAGGTAGAGATGATCCAGGGTGTCAACGTCGGCCACCACCCGGTTGAGCAGCTCACCCTGGCGAAAGCGCGCCAGCCCCGCCGGAGAGAGGGGGAGCAGTTTGCTGAAGGTGAAAACGCGCAGGTGCTGCAGCACGCGAAAGGTAGCGTCGTGGCTGACCAGGCGCTCAAAGTAGCGCCCGGCGGTACGGATAATTGCCGCGCCGCGAACGCCCGCGGCAGGCAGCATATAGTTAAAACTGTAGATCCCGGCGACGCCCACCACCGCTGAGGCGGAGAGGAACCAGCCGGAGAGCGTCAGCAGGCCGATGCTGGCCAGCAGGGTCACAATGGCCAGCACGACGCCAAGCAGCAGCATCCATTTATGGCGTTTATAGAGCGCCAGATAGGGTAAAAGTGCGCGCATTTAAATCTCCTCCTGACGATGGGCCAGCAGCGCCGAGAAGACCCCACCAGCACGGGCCAGCGTGGCGTAGTCGCCTTGTTCGATAATCTGTCCGTCCTGCATCACCCAGACGTCGTCCCAGTCGGCCAGCCCCTCGAGCTGGTGGGTGACCAGCAGCGTGGTTTGCTCACTGGAGGCGTGGGTCAGGGCCTGCATGACTCGCTGTTCGCTATGGGCGTCAAGGCTGGCGGCAGGTTCATCCAGCAGCAGCAGGCGGCACGGCACCAACAGCGCGCGGGCGACCGCGATACGCTGCGCCTGGCCTACCGACAGACGCCCCGCCTGATCGCCTACGGCGGTATGGATCCCCTGCGGCAGCAGGGCGATAAACTCGCTGACCCAGGCCTTGTCCAGCGCCAGCCGAAGCTGGGCATCGCTAGCTTCGGGCCACGCCAGCAGCACGTTTTCCCGCAGCGTGGCGGCAGGCAACTGCGGATTCTGTCCTACCCAGCTCAGCAGGCGGCGCCAGCGCTCAGCGTCCAGCTCGCGCAGCTCTACGCCGTTGACCATCAGCGACCCCTCATAGGGCAGAAAGCCGAGCAGTGTATTCAGCAAAGAGCTTTTCCCGGATCCGCTCTGGCCGACCAGCACCACGCGAGCGCCGGCGGGCAGCGCAAAATTAAGCGGCCCCGCCAGAACTTTACCTTCCGGAGATTTGATCACCAGGTCGCGCGCTTCCACGCTAATCAGATCGTTGTCATTTAACGTTTTCTCGCCACGCTCTACCTGGGTCAGCGGCGTTTCCATAAACGTTTTCAGGCTGTCTGCGGCGCCCACGGCCTGAGCTTTGGCATGGTAGAAGGTACCCAGGTCACGTAACGGCTGGAAAAATTCCGGGGCGAGGATCAGCGTCAGGAATCCCGCCATCAGCGTGACGCCCGCGCCATAGTGGCCGAAGTTCAGCTCGCCAAGGTAAGAAAAGCCAAAATACACCGCTACCAGCGCAATGGAGAGGGAGGTGAAAAACTCCAGAACCCCGGAGGAGAGGAAGGCCAGACGCAGGACTTCCATGGTGCGTTGGCGAAAATCCTGCGAGGCGTCGCGAATATTATCGGTTTCTGCCTGACCGCGATGAAAAATACGCAGGGTTTCCATGCCGCGGAGGCGGTCGAGGAAGTGGCCGCTGAGGCGGGCCAGCGCCTGGAAGTTACGCCGGTTGGCGTCGGCGGCGCCCATCCCGACCAGCGCCATGAAAAGCGGGATCAGCGGGGCGGTGCCGAGAAGGATTAGCGCGGCGGCCCAGTTAATCGGAAAAATAGTAATAACGATCAGCAGCGGTACGCAGGCCGCCAGCGTCATCTGGGGCAGGTAGCGGGCATAATAGTCGTGCATGTCGTCGATTTGCTCAAGAATAAGCGTTGCCCAGCTGCCGGCCGGTTTGCCCTGGATCCACGCCGGGCCTGCCTGCTGGAGGCGGTCAAGAACCTGGCGGCGAATTTCATAGCGAATATGCTGCCCGGCCTGAAAGCCGACCCGCTCACGCAGCCAGACCACCCAGGCGCGTAGTACAAAGATCAGCACCAGCAGCGTGAGCGGCAGCAGCAGGGCGGTCGCTGGAATATTCTCCATCACCATCCGGTGCAGGATCCGCGCCAGGAACCAGGCCTGCGCCACGATCAGCAGACCGCTCGCCACGCCAAGCAGGCGGGAAATCATCAACCAGCGACGGGAGATAATGCTTTGCTGTTTTAACCAGCGGGTTAACTCTTGTTGACGGGTTTTATTCATTGCGCGCTTTGCAGGTGTCGTTATCGGAGTATTGGGCACGGCAATGTTACATCGCAGCAAAAATAAAGGCGACTTTTCGTCGCCTTCTTTACCTTTGTTACTGACTTGTAAAGATTATTTGCAAGCGTCAGCCAAACCGTCGAGGTAACGCTCCGCATCCAGCGCCGCCATGCAGCCGGTGCCCGCAGAAGTGATGGCCTGACGATAGATATGGTCCATGACATCGCCGGCGGCGAACACGCCCGGGATGCTGGTCTGGGTCGCATTGCCGTGGATACCGGATTGCACTTTGATGTAGCCGTTCTCCAGCTCCAGCTGGCCTTCAAAGATGGCGGTGTTCGGGCTGTGGCCGATGGCGACAAATAAACCAGCCACTTCCAGGGACTCGACATTGTCGCTGTTTTTGGTATCGCGCAGGCGCAGGCCGCTGACGCCCATCTGGTCGCCGGTCACCTCTTCGAGGGTACGATCGGTATGCAGCACGATGTTGCCGCTTGCCACTTTATCCATCAGGCGTTTAATGAGGATTTTTTCCGCACGGAAGGAATCGCGACGGTGGATCAGGTGTACCTCAGAGGCGATATTCGACAGATACAGAGCCTCTTCCACTGCGGTGTTGCCGCCGCCGATCACCGCCACTTTCTGGTTGCGATAGAAGAATCCGTCGCAGGTAGCGCACGCGGAAACGCCGCGGCCTTTGAAGGCTTCTTCGGAAGGCAGGCCCAGGTAACGGGCGGAAGCGCCGGTGGCGATGATCAGCGCGTCACAGGTGTACTCGCCGCTGTCGCCTGTCAGACGGAACGGGCGGTTTTGCAAATCGACGCGGCTGATATGGTCGAAAATGATCTCGGTTTCAAATTTTGCGGCATGCTCGTGCATGCGCTCCATCAGCAGCGGACCGGTGAGATCGTTCGGATCGCCTGGCCAGTTTTCCACTTCCGTCGTGGTGGTCAGCTGACCGCCTTTTTCCATCCCGGTGATCAGCACCGGCTGCAGGTTGGCGCGTGCGGCATAGACCGCCGCGGTGTATCCCGCAGGTCCAGAACCAAGGATAAGCAGTTTACTGTGTTTGGCTGTGCCCATGAGATCCCCATAATAATTGGCATACATTGGGCTGGGATTGTAGGGAATTTGTTGTCGTAAAAAAAGAGCACAGCGATTTTGTTAACGATGTGTGCAATAGAAGCTGCCAATGAATTGGTGATTTTCCCGGCAAGGAATATAACTATTTCTACTGTCGGCGGGACAATTATAAGACGAAAAAATGAGAATCAACCAGGGCGGATGATGAATATCTGGCATCTTGTACTAAAAATCGATGTTTTGCTTTGACAATCACCTGTGCTTTTGCGAAAACATTCAAGGAAGAAGAAAAGCAGTATTTAGCGTGCGGCGAATTTTCATGCACGCAAATGCCATTTTTATCCGGGTTAACGAAATCTACGCATGGTGTGGACAGACGCCATGCGTGATGTCGGTGACTGCCGTCAGGCAACGGGCTTCTCACGTACCCCTGGGTTACCCAATGTCGTACGGGTGATAACAGGATGGGCTCTGGCAGTGAAGGCTCAGAGCCGGAACAGGAGTAGGGAAGGAATACAGAGAGACAATAATAATGGTAGATAGCAAGAAGCGCCCTGGCAAAGATCTCGACCGCATTGATCGTAACATCCTGAATGAATTGCAAAAAGATGGGCGAATTTCTAACGTCGAGCTTTCTAAACGGGTGGGACTTTCTCCGACGCCTTGCCTTGAGCGTGTGCGTCGTCTTGAAAGACAGGGTTTTATTCAGGGCTATACGGCGCTGCTCAACCCGCATTATCTGGATGCATCACTTCTGGTATTTGTTGAGATTACTCTGAATCGTGGCGCACCGGATGTGTTTGAGCAATTTAACGCCGCAGTGCAAAAACTTGAAGAAATTCAAGAGTGTCATCTGGTTTCCGGTGATTTCGACTATCTGTTGAAAACCCGTGTACCGGATATGTCAGCGTATCGTAAATTACTGGGCGAGACCTTGCTGCGCCTGCCGGGCGTTAACGACACCCGTACCTACGTGGTAATGGAAGAAGTCAAGCAAAGTAATCGTCTGGTTATTAAGACGCGCTAACACGGAACAGGTGCAAACTCGACGTAGTTTGATTACACTCCTGTTAATCCATACAGCAACAGTGCCGGGGAGACCCGGCGCTGTTGTCCGTTTTAGCAGCAGGCAGGAAACAGCCTGATACCTGGAGAGCCTTTCTTGAGCCAGGAATACACCGAAGACAAAGAAGTCAAACTAACCAAACTCAGCAGCGGGCGCCGACTCCTTGAGGCGATGCTCATCCTTTGCTCCCTCTTCGCCATCTGGCTGATGGCGGCACTACTGAGCTTTAACCCCTCGGACCCCAGCTGGTCGCAAACGGCATGGCATGAGCCTATTCATAATTTAGGCGGCGCCCCCGGCGCGTGGCTTGCCGATACCCTCTTTTTCATTTTTGGCGTCATGGCCTACACCATCCCGGTGATCATCATCGGCGGATGCTGGTTTGCCTGGCGGCATCAGGAAAACGACGAATACATTGATTATTTTGCCGTTTCCCTTCGCCTCATCGGTGCGTTAGCCCTGATCCTGACCTCCTGTGGTCTGGCGGCGATTAACGCCGATGATATCTGGTACTTCGCCTCCGGCGGGGTGATCGGCAGCCTGCTGAGCACCACGCTGCAACCCCTGCTGCACAGCAGCGGCGGCACCATCGCCCTGTTGTGTATCTGGGCGGCCGGGCTGACGCTGTTCACCGGCTGGTCGTGGGTCAGCATTGCGGAAAAGCTGGGCGGCGGCATCCTGTCCGTTCTCACCTTTGCCAGCAACCGTACCCGTCGGGATGATACCTGGGTCGATGAAGGCGAATACGAAGACGACGAGGAAGAGTACGACGACGAAGAGGCGGCCAGGCCGCAGGAATCGCGTCGCGCCCGTATCTTACGCAGCGCGCTGGCGCGGCGTAAGCGTCTGGCCGAGAAGTTTACCAACCCTATGGGGCGTAAAACCGACGCTGCGCTTTTCTCCGGCAAACGGATGGATGACGGTGAAGAGGTGGTGCAATACAGCGCCAGCGGGGCGCCTGTTGCCGCCGACGATGTACTGTTTTCCGGCGCCAGCGCCGCGCGTCCCGCAGAGGATGATGTGCTGTTCTCCGGCGCCAGCGCCGTGCGCCCGGGCGATTTCGACCCTTACGATCCGTTGTTGAATGGCCACAGTATCGCTGAGCCGGTAAGCGCAGCGGCGGCGGCTACTGCCGCGCCGCAGGCGTGGGCAGAATCACCGGTGGGCCATCACGGCGCTGCGCCAGCTTATCAGCCGGAAGCCAGCTATCCGCCGCAGCAGGCCTATCAGCCTGAACCCGCTCCGTTCCAGCAGGCTGCTTATCAGCCGCCAACGGGGCAAACCGCACCGCAGGCGTATCAGCCTGAGCCAGCGCCGTATCAACAGCCGGTTTACGATCCGCGTGCCGGTCAACCTGCGCCGCAGGCCTATCAGCCTGAGCCAGCGCCGTATCAGCAGCCGGCTTACGATCCGTATGCCGGTCAACCTGCGCCGCAGGCCTATCAGCCTGAGCCAGCGCCGTATCAGCAGCCGGCTTACGATCCGCATGCCGGTCAACCTGCGCCGCAGGCCTATCAGCCTGAGCCAGCGCCGTATCAGCAGCCGGCTTACGATCCGTATGCCGGTCAACCTGCGCCGCAGGCCTATCAGCCTGAGCCAGCGCCGTATCAGCAGCCAACTTACGATCCCTATGCCGGTCAGCCTGCGCCTCAGACCTATCAGCAGCCGGCTTACGATCCGAATGCCGGTCAGCCTGCGCCTCAGACCTATCAGCAGCCAGCTTACGATCCGCATGCCGGCCAGCCCGCGCCGCAGCCGTATCAGCCGGAGCCAGCGGCGTATCAGCCGCAAAGCGCGCCAGTTCCCCCACCGGAGCCAGAGCCCGAGGTCGTGCAGGAGGAAGTGAAACGTCCGCCGCTCTATTATTTCGAGGAAGTGGAAGAGAAGCGGGCGCGCGAACGCGAGCTGTTGGCCTCCTGGTATCAGCCAATTCCTGAGCCGGAAAGTCCGATTGCCACTAAACCGCTGACGCCGCCGACCACTGCGTCCAAACCGCCAGTGGAGACAACCGTAGTCTCTGCGGTAGCGGCTGGGGTGCATCAGGCTACCGCCGCCAGCGGCGGCGCGGCGGCAACAACCTCGTCCACTGCCGCATCCGCTGCGGCTACGCCATTGTTCAGCCCGGCGTCCAGCGGCCCACGGGTTCAGGTGAAAGAGGGCATCGGTCCAAAACTACCGCGGCCCAATCGCGTGCGTGTTCCTACGCGTCGGGAACTGGCCTCCTACGGCATCAAGCTACCGTCGCAGCGGGAGGCGGAACAGCGCGCGCGGCAGGCGGAGCGCGATCCGCATTATGATGATGAGCTGCTCTCGGATGAGGAAGCGGATGCTATGGAGCAGGATGAACTGGCTCGCCAGTTCGCCGCCACCCAGCAGCAGCGCTACGGTCATCGCTGGGAAGACGATAACGTGACTGATGACGATGAGGCCGACGCCGCGGCGGAAGCGGAGCTGGCGCGTCAGTTTGCCGCTACCCAGCAGCAGCGGTACGCTACCGAGCAGCCGCCGGGCGCCAACCCGTTCTCGCCGGCAGATTATGAATTCTCGCCGATGAAAACGTTGGTCAATGACGGCCCGAGCGAACCGCTGTTTACGCCGACGCCGGAAGTCCAGCCGCAGCAGCCGGCCCAGCGCTATCAACAACCGGCGGCCGCTCCGCAGCAGGGTTATCAACCTGCGCAGCATCAGCCGATACACCATCAGCCTGTGCCGCCGCAGCCGCAGTCCTATCCGACTGCGTCGCAGCCCGTGCAGCCGCAACAACCGGTTGCCCCTCAGGGGCATCAGCCTGCCGCCCCTGCGCCGCAGGAGAGCCTGATCCACCCGCTGCTGATGCGCAATGGCGATAGTCGACCGCTGCAAAAGCCGACCACGCCACTGCCGTCGCTGGATCTGCTTACCCCGCCGCCGAGTGAAGTCGAGCCGGTGGATACCTTTGCTCTCGAGCAGATGGCACGCCTGGTGGAAGCGCGACTCGCCGATTTCCGCATTAAAGCGGATGTGGTGAACTACTCACCGGGGCCGGTGATCACCCGCTTCGAACTGAATCTGGCGCCTGGCGTTAAGGCCGCACGGATCTCTAACCTGTCACGGGACCTGGCGCGATCGCTGTCAACGGTCGCCGTGCGCGTGGTGGAGGTGATCCCGGGCAAACCGTATGTCGGGCTTGAGCTGCCGAATAAAAAACGCCAGACCGTCTACCTGCGTGAAGTGCTCGACAACGCCAAGTTCCGTGATAACCCATCTCCGCTCACCGTGGTGCTGGGCAAAGACATCGCTGGCGATCCGGTAGTAGCCGATCTGGCGAAAATGCCGCATCTGCTGGTGGCCGGTACCACCGGTTCCGGTAAGTCTGTTGGCGTCAACGCCATGATCCTCAGCATGCTCTACAAGGCGCAGCCGGAAGATGTGCGTTTCATTATGATCGACCCGAAAATGCTCGAGCTGTCGGTCTACGAAGGAATTCCGCACCTGCTGACGGAAGTGGTCACCGACATGAAAGACGCCGCCAATGCGCTGCGCTGGAGCGTCAATGAGATGGAGCGCCGCTACAAGCTGATGTCGGCGCTGGGCGTGCGTAACCTCGCGGGCTACAACGAGAAGATCGCCGAAGCCGCGCGCATGGGACGTCCGATCCCGGATCCGTACTGGAAGCCTGGCGACAGCATGGACGCCGTACATCCGGTGCTGGAAAAACTGCCGTACATCGTGGTGCTGGTGGATGAATTCGCCGATCTGATGATGACCGTCGGCAAAAAGGTGGAAGAGCTGATCGCTCGCCTGGCGCAGAAAGCGCGCGCGGCGGGGATCCACCTGGTGCTGGCGACACAGCGTCCGTCGGTAGATGTTATTACCGGCCTGATAAAGGCCAACATCCCGACGCGCATCGCCTTTACCGTGTCGAGTAAAATTGACTCACGTACCATTCTCGATCAGGGCGGCGCGGAATCGCTGCTGGGTATGGGGGATATGCTTTACTCCGGGCCGAACTCTACCACGCCGGTGCGTGTCCACGGGGCGTTTGTGCGCGACCAGGAAGTCCACGCCGTGGTTCAGGACTGGAAAGCCCGCGGTCGCCCGCAATATGTGGATGGCATTACCTCCGACAGCGAAAGCGAAGGCGGCGGTGGCGGCTTCGACGGCGGGGAAGAGCTGGATCCGTTGTTCGATCAGGCAGTCAACTTTGTGACCGAGAAGCGCAAAGCGTCGATTTCCGGGGTTCAGCGTCAGTTCCGCATCGGCTATAACCGTGCCGCGCGTATTATCGAACAGATGGAAGCGCAGGGTATCGTCAGCGAGCAGGGCCATAACGGTAACCGCGAAGTGCTGGCGCCGCCGCCCTTTGAATGAGTGCAAAGTTGGGTAAATAAGCGCAAAATCAGCCAATTCTTCTGTCCCACCGCCGCCGGCGGTCCTACAGTAGGGGCAGAAGAGGCTCCCGCGTCGGGAGTGACGCACATTAAGGAAGAACAATGAAAAAACTCGCAATCACCTGTGCATTACTGTCTGGTATGGTCGTCAGCCAGGTCTGGGCAGATGCGGCCAGCGACTTAAAAAGCCGTCTTGATAAAGTGAGCAGCTTCCATGCCAGCTTCACGCAAAAAGTTACCGACGGCAGCGGTAACGCCGTGCAGGACGGGCAGGGAGACCTGTGGGTGAAACGCCCGAACCTGTTTAACTGGCATATGACCCAGCCGGATGAGAGCGTCCTCGTTTCGGATGGTAAAACGCTGTGGTTCTATAATCCGTTCGTCGAGCAGGCCACGGCGACCTGGCTGAAAGACGCCACCAGCAACACGCCGTTTATGCTGATTGCCCGCAACCAGTCCAGCGACTGGCAGCAATATAATATCAAGCAAAATGGCGATGATTTTGTGCTGACGCCAAAAAGCGGCAGCGGCAACCTCAAGCAGTTCACGATCAACGTCGGTCGGGACGGCACTATCCATCAGTTCAGCGCCGTCGAGCAGGATGATCAGCGCAGCAGCTATCAGCTGAAATCGCAGCAGAACGGCGCCGTCGACGCAGCTAAGTTCACCTTTACGCCGCCGAAAGGGGTGACGGTGGACGATCAACGTAAGTAGAGGCGAAAGTGAGCAATCTGTCGCTCGATTTTTCCGACAACGCGTTTCAACCTCTGGCCGCTCGCATGCGGCCAGAAAATTTAGCGCAGTATATTGGCCAGCAGCACCTGCTGGCGCCGGGTAAACCCCTGCCGCGGGCCATTGAGGCCGGGCACCTGCATTCGATGATCCTCTGGGGGCCGCCGGGTACCGGCAAGACCACTCTGGCGGAAGTGATTGCCCGCTACGCCAGCGCCGATGTCGAACGGATCTCAGCGGTAACCTCCGGGGTGAAAGAGATTCGCGAGGCTATTGAGCGCGCGCGGCAAAATCGCAACGCCGGCCGGCGGACCATCCTGTTTGTTGACGAAGTGCATCGCTTTAATAAAAGCCAGCAGGATGCCTTTCTGCCGCATATTGAAGACGGCACCATCACTTTTATTGGCGCGACCACCGAAAACCCCTCCTTTGAGCTTAACTCGGCGCTGCTCTCCCGCGCCCGCGTCTACTTACTGAAATCGCTCACCACCGACGATATCGAGCGGGTGCTTGACCAGGCGATGAACGATAAAACCCGCGGCTACGGCGACCAGGATATCGTTTTGCCGGATGAGACCCGCAGGGCCATTGCCGAGCTAGTGAACGGCGACGCGCGGCGAGCGCTGAATACCCTGGAAATGATGGCCGATATGGCCGAAAGCGATGACTCGGGCAAGCGGGTGCTGAAGGCGGAACTGCTGACCGAGATCGCCGGCGAGCGCAGCGCGCGCTTTGATAATAAAGGCGACCGGTTCTACGATTTGATTTCCGCCCTGCATAAGTCGGTGCGCGGTAGCGCGCCGGATGCGGCACTTTACTGGTACGCGCGGATCATCACCGCCGGCGGCGATCCGCTGTACGTTGCCCGCCGCTGTCTGGCGATTGCCTCGGAAGATGTCGGCAACGCCGACCCGCGGGCGATGCAGGTCGCCATTTCGGCGTGGGACTGCTTTACCCGCGTCGGGCCGGCGGAAGGCGAACGGGCGATTGCCCAGGCCATCGTCTATCTGGCCTGCGCGCCGAAAAGCAACGCGGTGTACACCGCCTTCAAAGCGGCGCTGGCCGACGCGCGGGATCGTCCTGACTACGACGTTCCGGTGCATCTGCGCAATGCGCCGACGAAGCTGATGAAAGAGATGGGCTACGGCCAGGAGTATCGTTACGCTCATGACGAACCCAACGCCTACGCCGCCGGCGAGCAGTACTTCCCGCAGGAAATGGCGCAAACGCGCTATTATCACCCGACAAACCGGGGGCTTGAGGGCAAAATTGGCGAAAAGCTCGCCTGGCTCGCTGAACAGGATCAAAATAGCCCGATAAAACGCTACCGCTAATTGAGGCGTTGCGGTAAGGTTATTACACTATTTCCGTGGTCGTAGTCTGCGGCCACTTTTCTTTTTTAATTCGATAAGCACAGGATAAGCATGCTCGATCCCAATCTGCTGCGTACCGAGCCAGACGCAGTCGCAGAAAAACTGGCACGCCGGGGCTTTAAGCTGGATGTAGATAAACTTCGCGCGCTTGAAGAGCGTCGTAAAGTTCTGCAGGTGCAAACGGAAAACCTGCAGGCGGAGCGTAACTCCCGATCGAAATCCATTGGCCAGGCGAAAGCGCGCGGGGAAGACATCGAGCCATTACGCCTGGAAGTTAACAAGCTTGGCGAACAACTGGATGCTGCAAAATCCGAGCTGGAAACGCTGCTGGCGGAAATTCGCGATATCGCGCTGGCGATCCCGAATATTCCTCATGATGATGTGCCGGTTGGTCGCGATGAAAACGACAACGTTGAAGTTAGCCGCTGGGGTACGCCGCGTCAGTTCGATTTTGAGGTGCGCGATCATGTGACGCTGGGTGAAATGCACGGGGGGCTGGATTTTGCCGCCGCCGTTAAGCTCACCGGCTCGCGCTTCGTGGTGATGAAAGGGCAGCTGGCCCGTCTGCACCGCGCCCTGGCGCAGTTCATGCTGGATCTGCACACCGAACAGCATGGCTACAGCGAAAACTATGTCCCGTACCTGGTAAACCAGGACACCCTGTATGGCACTGGCCAGCTGCCGAAATTCGCCGGCGACCTGTTCCATACCCGTCCGCTGGAAGAAGAGGCTGACAGCAGCAACTACGCGCTGATCCCGACGGCGGAAGTGCCGCTGACCAACCTGGTGCGCGATGAAATCATCGACGAAGACGATCTGCCGATCAAAATGACCGCCCATACGCCGTGCTTCCGCTCTGAAGCCGGTTCCTATGGCCGCGACACCCGCGGTCTGATCCGTATGCACCAGTTCGATAAAGTTGAAATGGTGCAGATCGTCCGCCCGGAAGACTCTATGGCCGCGCTGGAAGAGATGACCGGTCACGCCGAGAAAGTGCTGCAGCTGCTGGGCCTGCCGTACCGTAAGGTCGCGCTGTGCACCGGCGATATGGGCTTCAGCGCCTGCAAAACCTATGACCTCGAAGTATGGGTTCCGGCGCAAAACACTTATCGTGAGATCTCCTCCTGCTCCAACGTCTGGGATTTCCAGGCGCGTCGTATGCAGGCTCGCTGCCGCAGCAAGTCCGATAAGAAGACCCGTCTCGTTCATACCCTGAATGGTTCTGGCCTGGCAGTAGGTCGTACCCTGGTGGCGCTGATGGAAAACTATCAGCAGGCTGATGGCCGTATCGAGATCCCGGAAGTGCTGCGCCCGTATATGCGCGGCCTCGAATATATCGGCTAAACTTCTCACTCCTTCTTTTAAAAGCGCCTGCGGGCGCTTTTTTTACGCCCTTATTGATACCGGGCAATAATCCTTTTCGCGAATGCAGTGATACTCCCTTTGGATTAAACCAGCATAAAAAACCAATAATATCGCAAAGCATTATATATATGTCTATATAACGCTTGTCAGTTTATTGTGAGCAACCAAAGCGAGTATCCATGAAAATTAAAGCCCCTGATGCTTTACTGGCTGCTGAGGTAAGCCGCCGTGGTCTGATGAAAACCACGGCAATAGGCGGCCTGGCGCTGGCCAGCAACGCACTAACGTTACCTTTTACCCGACTGTCGCATGCTGCCGATACGCCGGCGCCCGCCAGTGAGAAGGTGGTCTGGAGCGCCTGCACCGTCAACTGCGGTAGCCGTTGCCCGCTGCGCATGCACGTGGTGGATGGCGCGATTAAATACGTCGAAACCGATAATACCGGTGATGATAACTATGACGGTTTGCACCAGGTCCGCGCCTGCCTGCGTGGGCGTTCAATGCGCCGCCGGGTCTATAATCCGGACCGTCTGAAGTACCCGATGAAGCGCGTTGGTAAACGCGGTGAGGGCAAGTTCGAGCAAATCAGCTGGGAAGAGGCGTTGGATACCATCGCCAGCAATATGCAGCGGCTGATTAAAGAGTACGGCAATGAATCCATCTATCTGAACTACGGCACCGGCACGCTCGGCGGGACGCTGACCCGCTCCTGGCCGCCGGGGAAAACGCTGATTGCCCGTCTGATGAACTGCTGCGGTGGCTATCTCAACCATTATGGCGACTATTCATCAGCGCAGATTGCTGCCGGTCTGAATTACACCTACGGCGGCTGGGCGGACGGCAACAGCCCATCGGATATTGAAAACAGTCAGCTGGTGGTGCTGTTCGGCAATAACCCCGGCGAAACGCGGATGAGCGGCGGCGGGGTAACGTACTACCTTGAACAGGCGCGGCAGAAATCCAATGCCCGGATGATAATCATCGATCCGCGCTATACCGACACCGGCGCCGGGCGTGAAGATGAATGGATCCCGATTCGTCCGGGGACCGATGCGGCACTGGTTTCGGGCCTCGCGTGGGTGATGATCACCGAGAATCTGGTCGACCAGCCTTTCCTCGATAAATACTGCGTGGGATACGACGAGAAAACGCTGCCCGCCGGTGCGCCAGCCAATGGTCATTACAAAGCTTACATTCTTGGCCAGGGCACTGACGGTATCGCCAAAACGCCGGAGTGGGCCTCGACGATTACCGGTATTCCGCGCGAACGCATTGTTAAACTGGCGCGCGAAATTGCCACCGCCAAACCGGCCTATATTAGCCAGGGCTGGGGTCCGCAGCGTCACGCCAACGGTGAGATCGCCACCCGCGCCATCTCAATGCTCGCCATTCTGACGGGTAACGTCGGGATCAACGGCGGCAATAGCGGGGCGCGCGAGGGCTCGTATAGTCTGCCTTTTGAGCGTATGCCGACGCTGGAGAATCCGGTTGAGACCAGTATCTCGATGTTTATGTGGACCGATGCGATTGAGCGCGGCCCGGAAATGACCGCTCTGCGCGACGGCGTACGCGGTAAAGATAAGCTCGACGTGCCGATCAAAATGATCTGGAACTATGCGGGCAACTGTCTGATTAACCAGCATTCTGAGATCAACCGGACCCACGAAATCCTGCAGGACGACAAGAAATGCGAGATGATTGTGGTCATTGACTGCCATATGACCTCCTCGGCGAAATACGCTGATATTCTGCTGCCGGACTGTACCGCCTCCGAGCAGATGGATTTCGCGCTGGATGCCTCCTGCGGCAACATGTCCTACGTTATCTTTGCCGATCAGGCCATCAAGCCGCGCTTTGAATGCAAAACCATCTATGAGATGACCAGCGAACTGGCAAAGCGTCTGGGCGTCGAAGAGCAGTTTACCGAGGGCCGTACCCAGGAAGGCTGGATGCGCTATCTGTATGAGCAGTCGCGCAAAGCGATTCCCGACCTGCCGGATTTCGACACCTTCCGTCAGCAGGGCATCTATAAGCAGCGCGATCCGCAAGGTCATCATGTGGCCTACAAAGCCTTCCGTGAGGATCCGCAGGCTAATCCGCTGACCACGCCTTCGGGCAAGATCGAAATTTACTCGCAGGATCTGGCGAAAATCGCGGCCACCTGGGAGCTGCCGGAAGGGGATGTTATCGATCCGCTGCCGATCTACACCCCGGGTTTCGAAAACTACAACGATCCGCTGACAGTGAAATACCCGCTACAGCTCACCGGCTTCCACTATAAATCTCGCGTCCACTCGACCTACGGCAACGTCGATGTGCTGAAGGCCGCCTGTCGGCAGGAGATGTGGATTAACCCGATCGATGCCCGCAAGCGCGGCATTGCCAACGGCGATCGTATTCGCATCTTCAACGATCGGGGTGAAGTGCATATCGAAGCGAAGGTGACGCCGCGCATGATGCCGGGCGTCGTCGCGCTGGGGGAAGGGGCCTGGTACAACCCGGACGCCTCGCGTGTGGATCAGGCGGGCAGCATCAACGTGCTGACCACCCAGCGTCCGTCGCCGCTGGCGAAGGGAAACCCGTCGCATACCAACCTCGTTCAGGTTGAGAAGCTGTAAGGAGTAACCGATGACAACTCAGTATGGATTTTTTATTGATTCCGCCCGTTGCACCGGTTGCAAAACCTGCGAACTGGCCTGTAAGGACTACAAGAACCTGACCCCGGAGGTCAGCTTCCGCCGCATCTATGAATATGCCGGCGGCGACTGGCAGGAGGACAACGGCGTCTGGCAGCAGAACGTGTTTGCCTATTACCTCTCCATCGCCTGTAACCACTGTGAAGATCCGGCCTGCACCAAGGTCTGTCCGAGCGGCGCGATGCATAAGCGCGAAGACGGTTTTGTGGTGGTCAACGAAGAGGTATGCATTGGCTGCCGCTACTGCCATATGGCCTGCCCGTACGGCGCCCCACAGTACAACGCCGACAAAGGCCATATGACCAAGTGCGATGGCTGTCACGAGCGCGTCGCCGAGGGGAAAAAGCCGATCTGCGTCGAGTCCTGCCCGCTGCGGGCGTTGGATTTCGGGCCGATTGCCGAACTGCGCGCTAAGCACGGCCAGCTGGCCGCGGTAGCGCCGCTGCCGTCGGCGCACTTTACCCGGCCGAGTATCGTTATCAAACCTAACGCCAATGCCCGGCCGTGTGGCGATACCACCGGTTACCTGGCGAACCCGAAGGAGGTGTGAGATGGGAAACGGATGGCATGAATGGCCGCTGATGGTCTTTACGGTATTCGGCCAATGCGTCGTAGGCGGCTTTATTGTTCTGGCGCTGGCGCTGATGACAGGCAAGCTTTCCCGTGAGCAGGAGCAGCGAGTGGTGGGCAGCATGTTCGGCCTGTGGGTATTGATGGGGATCGGGTTTATTGCCTCGACGATGCACCTTGGCTCGCCGCTGCGGGCCTTTAATTCGCTGAATCGCGTGGGAGCCTCGTCGCTGAGTAATGAAATAGCCAGCGGGGCGATCTTCTTCGCCGTCGGCGGAATTGGCTGGCTGCTGGCCGTGTGCAAAAAGCTGCCTGCCGGCCTGCGGAGCCTGTGGCTGGTGGTGACCATGGTGCTGGGCGTGATTTTCGTGTGGATGATGGTGCGGGTATACAACACCATCGACACGGTGCCGACCTGGTACACCGTTTGGACGCCGCTGAGCTTCTTCCTGACGCTGTTTATCGGCGGTCCACTGCTGGGCTACCTGCTGCTGCGCGTCGCAGGCGTCGATGGTTGGGCGCTGCGCCTGCTGCCGGTGGTTAGTTTGCTGGCGCTGCTGGTCAGTATTATGGTGGTCGTGATGCAGGGAAGTGAACTTGCCACCATCCGCAGCTCAGTTCAGCAGGCCTCCGCCCTGGTGCCGGATTACGGGTTGCTTATGGCCTGGCGCATGGTGCTGCTGGCGCTGGCCCTGGCCTGCTGGTGCGTGCCGCAGATTCGCGGCCGCAAACCGGCGGTCTCGCTGCTCGGCCTGGCCTTTGTTCTGATACTGGCGGGAGAGATGATCGGCCGCGGCGTATTCTATGGCCTGCATATGACCGTTGGGATGGCTGTCGCCAGTTAACCACCTCCATCATGCCGGTGCCTAACCACCTCCATCATGCCGGTGCCTAACCACCGGCATGATGAAAACGTGCTGTCGATAGATGAAATTTTTCAACTGAAATTAACTTCGGCATTTATTAATAAACCAGCAAAAACAATAGCGTATTATCTGTTGTCTCACCTTTTTTCATCCTCTGGATAAAAAACTTCTATCGTAGCCGACAAAACCGCGTCACGCCTGATTTCAGGTGGATTGACAATGTTTTTAGCAGTGGCATGATGCGCTCGCGATCTGAACATTCCTCACGGTTTTTACCCATGACCATCTACACCCGGCCAGTGCAAATGCTGCTCTGTGGCCTGCTTTTATTGACCCTGGCGATAGCGGTGCTGAATACGCTCGTCCCGCTCTGGCTCGCCCATGAAAACATGCCAACCTGGCAGGTCGGCATGGTGGGGTCATCCTATTTTACCGGCAACCTGGCCGGTACGTTGCTGGCCGGCTGGGTGATCAAGCGCCTGGGGTTTAACCGTAGCTATTATCTCGCATCGTTAATTTTCGCCGTCGGCTGCGTAGGGCTGGGGATCACCGTTGGCTTCTGGACATGGCTGAGCTGGCGTTTTATCGCCGGCGTAGGTTGCGCGATGATCTGGGTGGTGGTGGAAAGCGCGCTGGTTTGCAGCGGCACTTCCCGCAGTCGCGGTCGTCTGCTGGCGGCGTACATGATGGTCTATTACGTCGGTACCGTACTGGGCCAGCTGATGGTCAGTAAATTACCCACCGATTTAATGAGCGTCCTGCCGTGGGTGACCGGCCTGGCGCTGGCGGCGATCCTGCCGTTGCTGTTTACCCGCATTATGGGGCAGGCAGAAGAGCCGCATGAAACGGTACGTATCTGGCCGATGCTGAAGCTACGCCAGGCGCGCCACGGGGTCAATGGCTGTATTATTTCGGGGATTGTCCTCGGCTCGCTGTATGGCCTGATGCCGCTGTGGCTGAACCATCAGGGCGTCAGCGACTCCGGCATCGGCTTCTGGATGGCGGTGATGGTGAGTGCGGGGATCCTCGGCCAGTGGCCGGTAGGGCGCCTGGCAGACCGCTACGGTCGCCTGCTGGTGCTGCGGGTACAGGTCTTTGTGGTCATTCTGGGATGTCTGGCGATGCTTAGTCAGGCGGCAATGGCCCCGGCGCTGTTTGTGCTTGGGGCATCTGGTTTCACGCTGTATCCGGTGGCGATGGCCTGGGCCTGTGAAAAAGTGGAGCACCATCAGCTGGTGGCGATGAATCAGGCGCTGCTGATGAGCTATACCATCGGCAGCCTGCTGGGCCCGACCCTGACGGCGATGCTGATGCAGAACTTCTCAGACAACCTGCTGTTTATCATGATCGCCAGCGTGTCGTTTATCTATCTGCTGACCCTGCTGCGCAAAGCCGGGCATCATCCGACGCCGGTGGCGCACGCCTGACCCTGCAACGCGCAGCGCATGCTGCGCGTCATCTGCTGCAATCGCATAGGCTTTCTGCCGCAGAGAGGACAAGTCGTTTTTCATGAGAATGAAACGGCGGGGCGGACACAGCTTCCCACGCCGTTGCAGGCCGGCATAAGCGCATCACCGGCCCGGGCGGGATTAGTACATTACTTTGTGACCATACTGCTCAAGGATGCCTTTTACCCGCTCCATGGTCTCTTTCTTCGGCGGATGGACGCCGTCCAGCTTGTACTCTTCGCCCATCGCTACCCATTTGTGTTTACCCAGCTCATGGTAGGGCAGCAGCTCGATTTTTTCGACATTGCCCATATCGCGGGTAAATTCGCCCAGGCGGTGCGCGGAATCATCATCGTCTGACCAGCCGGGAACCACCACGTAGCGGATCCAGACATTGATATTCTTCTTCGCCAGATACTGGGCGAATTCCAGCGTACGATGGTTAGAGACGCCCACCAGGTTCTGGTGAATCTCATCGTTCATCTGCTTGAGATCCAGCATCACCAGGTCTGTTACCTCCAGCAGCTCGTCGATAACCGGATCGTAGCGACGTACGAAGCCGTTGGTATCCAGGCAGGTGTGGATGCCTTCTTTCTTACACGCGCGGAACCAGTCGCGAACAAACTCCGCCTGCAGGATCGCCTCACCGCCCGAGGCGGTGACGCCGCCGCCGGAAGCATTCATAAAGTGACGATAGGTCACCACCTCTTTCATTAATTCTTCAACGGTGATTTCTTTGCCGCCGTGGGTATCCCAGGTGTCACGGTTATGGCAGTACAGGCAGCGCATCAGGCAGCCCTGGAAAAAGGTAATAAAGCGGATGCCCGGGCCATCAACGGTGCCACAGGATTCAAAGGAGTGAATGCGACCAATAACTGACATTGCGGTGTTTTCTCCAGATGTGGCCCATCCGGGGCCGTGTTGGTGCGCAGCTCAGCGGCTGCGTCGAGTCTGTTTTGACAGGTACCCAAAGTATAGATAACTGGCAAAGCAGGCTGGGGCGGGGAATGCTTGTTAAAAAGGCCCCACTGATGTGGGGCCTTTATTGTACGCCTTTTCAGTCAGACAGGGAATTACATGGTCTGAGTGAAGGTACGGGTAATAACATCCTGCTGCTGTTCTTTGGTCAGGGAGTTAAAACGTACGGCGTAGCCAGATACGCGGATGGTCAGCTGCGGATATTTTTCCGGGTTTTCCATCGCGTCGAGCAGCATTTCGCGGTTCATGACGTTCACGTTCAGGTGCTGACCACCTTCGATGGACGCTTCGTGATGGAAGTAACCATCCATCAGACCCGCCAGGTTGGTCTTACGAACTTCGTCGTCTTTACCCAGCGCGTTCGGCACGATAGAGAAGGTATAAGAGATACCATCTTTCGCGTAAGCAAACGGCAGTTTAGCGACGGAGGTCAGAGAGGCTACTGCGCCTTTCTGGTCACGGCCGTGCATCGGGTTAGCACCTGGACCGAACGGCGCGCCAGCGCGACGACCGTCTGGGGTATTACCGGTTTTCTTACCGTACACCACGTTAGAGGTGATGGTCAGAACAGACTGAGTCGGGATAGCGTTGCGGTAGGTGTGCAGTTTCTGAATTTTCTTCATGAAACGTTCAACCAGGTCAACGGCCATGTCATCGACGCGAGGGTCGTTGTTACCAAACTGCGGGTATTCGCCTTCGATTTCGAAGTCGATAGCCAGACCGTCTTCGTCACGAATCGGTTTAACTTTCGCATATTTGATTGCAGACAGGGAGTCAGCAGCAACGGACAGACCAGCGATACCACACGCCATGGTGCGGATAACGTCACGGTCGTGCAGCGCCATCAGAGAGGCTTCGTAGCTGTACTTGTCGTGCATGTAGTGGATGATGTTCAGCGCGGTGACGTACTGTTTAGCCAGCCAGTCCATGAAGTGATCCATGCGATCCATTACTTCGTCGAAGTTCAGGACGTCGCCTTTGATCGGTTCAGATTTCGGACCAACCTGCATTTTCAGTTTTTCATCCACGCCGCCGTTGATAGCGTACAGCATGGTTTTCGCGAGGTTAGCGCGAGCGCCGAAGAACTGCATTTGCTTACCAACAACCATCGGGCTTACGCAGCATGCGATAGCGTAGTCGTCGTTGTTGAAGTCCGGACGCATCAGGTCATCGTTCTCATACTGCAGAGAAGAGGTATCGATGGACACTTTAGCGGCGAATTTCTTGAAGCTCAGCGGCAGTTTTTCAGACCACAGGATAGTAATGTTCGGCTCCGGAGACGGCCCCATGGTGTATAGGGTGTTCAGGAAGCGGAAGCTGTTTTTGGTCACCAGAGTACGGCCGTCAACGCCCATACCGCCGATGGATTCCGTTGCCCAAATCGGGTCGCCGGAGAACAGTTCATCATATTCCGGGGTACGCAGGAAGCGAACCATACGCAGTTTCATGACCAGGTGGTCAACCATTTCCTGCGCGTCTTGCTCGGTGATTTTACCCGCCTGCAGGTCACGCTCGATGTAGATATCCAGGAAGCTGGAGGTACGACCGAAGGACATTGCCGCGCCGTTCTGAGATTTCACGGCAGCCAGGTAACCGAAGTAGGTCCACTGAATCGCTTCCTGAGCGGTGGTCGCCGGACCAGAGATGTCATAGCCATATTTAGCGGCCATCTCTTTGATCTGGCCCAGTGCGCGGTGTTGTTCAGCGATTTCTTCACGCAGACGGATGGTCGCTTCCAGGTCTTCGCCGCTTTCCAGTTTCGCTTGCAGAGAGTTGAACTGGGCGAATTTGTCTTTCATCAGGAAGTCGATACCGTACAGCGCAACGCGACGGTAGTCACCGATGATACGACCACGACCGTAAGCATCCGGCAGACCCGTCAGCACGCCGGATTTACGGCAGCGCAGGATGTCCGGGGTATAGACGTCGAAAACGCCCTGGTTGTGAGTTTTACGGTACTCTGTGAAGATTTTTTTCAGCATCGGGTCCAGCTCGCGATTATACGCTTTGCAGGAACCTTCAACCATTTTGATACCACCGAACGGGATGATCGCACGTTTCAGCGGCGCTTCGGTCTGCAGACCAACGATTTTTTCCAGACCTTTCTCGATATAGCCCGCGTCGTGAGAGGTGATGGTGGAAGCCAGGGCAGTGTCAAAATCAACAGGCGCGTGAGTGCGGTTTTCCTGTTTTACACCTTCCATTACGGTGTCCCACAGCTTGGTGGTCGCTTCAGTCGCGCCAGCCAGGAAGGATTCGTCGCCTTCATATGGGGTGTAGTTTTTCTGAATAAAGTCACGGACGTTGACTTCATTCTGCCAGTCACCTTTCGCAAAACCTTCCCAGGCTGTGGCTAACTTTTCATTAAGCTCGGACATGTAACACCTACCTTCTTAAGTGGATTTTTTATTTACTGCCTGAAACAACCCTTAGTGATGGTCGTTGCCACGCAGGTAAATGACCCAGTATGTCAACCCGACCAGCAGACCCCCGCCGATAATGTTCCCGATAGTTACCGGAATCAGGTTATCAGTGATGAAGTTCATAACGGTCAAGTGAGAGAAACTTTCCGGAGTCGAACCGATGGCGGTCCAGAATTCCGGGCTTGCAAAGTTGCGGATTACGATACCCATCGGGATCATAAACATGTTGGCGATGCTGTGCTCAAAGCCGCTGGCAACGAACATCGCTACCGGCAGGACCATGATCATCGCTTTATCCATCAGGCTACGACCGGAATAGCTCATCCATACGGCGAGACAAACCATCAGGTTAGCGAGGATACCCAGGCTCACGGCCTCCACAAAAGTATGGTGCATTTTGTGGTCGGCGGTCTGCAGAACGTTTAGCCCCCAGCCGCCGTTGGCAGTCATATATTCGCCTGATAACCACATCAGCAGCACAAACAGCGGCGCGCCCACCAGGTTACCAAAATAGACGTTGAGCCAGTTTTTTGCCAGTTGCCCCCAGGTAATTCGACCGCTGGCTTTGGCCACCACGATCAGTACCGTAGAGGTAAAGAGGTCAGCGCCGCAGATAACGCACAGAATCAGACCCAGAGAAAAACAGATCCCACCGATAAGTTTGGCAATCCCATAAGGCATCGCGGCAGTGCCGGTGGTCGCGGTGATATAGAATACGAAAGCGATGGAGATGAAAACGCCAGCGGTGATCGCCAGATAAAACGTCTTCATCGGATGCTTCGTTGCTTTATAGACACCTGCTTCTTCGGCGACTTTCGCCATCGCGGCAGGGAGCAAAAGATCAAAAGGGTTGTCAGCTTTCACACTAACTCTCTCTTTATATAAGTTGGCGGTGAGATACTAACAAAGCATTATAGAATGGAAATTGATATAGATCATATCTCACCGGAACTATATGCCTTTTTAGTGTGTGGTTTTTATTGAAATTACCTCTAACTGCATGAAATATATATAGAAAATAATTTTTAAATTTTATAGATAATGTTGAATTTTTTCTTTTTTACCCCCATTTTTGAGTTAATTAAAATGGAGTATTTTTATTAAATTTAACAATTGATAAATGATGAAATGGCGTTATTTAACATTAATTAACTTTACAACTACAAATTATAGGAGGCGCTTTCTCAGGGTTAAATAACGGAGCCGCTGAGGGCTCCGTTGTAAGCATTAACGATGGCGCAAGCTGGGCTTATTTTGCCCAAAACGCCGCTTTCGCCCGCTGCAGTTTTTCATAGGCTTTCAGCAGCGACTGATGGGCCGGGAAGGCCTGCAGATCGCTATCGACCGCCTGGAGACCATAGAACGGCGCTTCCCCGCTCAGCGCCGCGCTGGCGGCTTCGACCGCGTCGGCGCCGTACATACGGATGAAGGCGTTCAGGTACTGCAGCGGCTGACGCTCTTCTTCCTGGCTCAGCAGCAGCAGGGTTTGCAGACAGCGATAGTAGTTCGCGCGCTCCGCGCTGAAGACCGAAGCATTAAATTCCATGGTCCACTCGGTCCAGATCAGCGCCTGTTCCAGATCGCCGCCGGCCAGGGCCAGCATCGCTTTCAGCTCGCCGACGCGCAGGGTATACCAGCCGTTGTCTTTTCCGGTGGCGAGCCCCAGCAGTTCGCGAACGCGGGTGAAATCATCCAGACCCTCATCGTCCATCTGCTCGATCAGCGCCAGGTAATCTTCTTTATCCCACTCGCTGCACGGCAGGGACAGAATGGTGTCCCGCAGATGAGCGCCCATGCTGTTGTTCGCCAGCCACAGGTCTTCCGCCGGGTATATGTCCGACATCCCCGGGACGATGATACGGCAGGCGTAAACGCCCAGGTGCTCGTAGTCGGCGATGTACACTTCTTTATCTTCGGCCTTGAAGATGGCCATCAGGGTGGCGAACTCTTCTTCGGTAGTACCAGAGAAGCTCCAGTCAACGAATGGATAGTCGGCGTCCTGCTTGAACATATCCCAGGAGATCAGGCCGCTGGAGTCGATAAAGTGGGTTTCGAGGTTCGCGTGCTCGGCGACCTCTTCGTCATCGAAGGTTGGCGGCGTGAAGACGTCGAGGTCTTTCAGGCTGCGGCCCTGCAGCAGTTCGGTGACGGTTCGCTCCAGCGCCACGCCAAAGTCCGGGTGGGCGCCGAAGGAGGCGAAGCAGGTGCCGTTAGCCGGGTTAAACAGCACGACGCAGATAACCGGATATTTGCCGCCCAGCGAGCCATCATAGGCAAAGATCGGGAAACCTTCAGCTTCCAGTTTGGCGATCGACTCCACGACGCCCGGATAGCGCGCCATGACTTCCGCCGGGATCTCCGGCAGGCTGATGCTTTCAGCGATGATGCGGTTTTTAATGTGACGTTCAAAGACCTCTGACAGACCCTGTACCCGCGCTTCGTTGCGGGTGTTACCGGCGGACATGCCGTTGGAGACGTACAGGTTACCGACAATATTCATCGGAATATAGACGGTTTCGCCGTCGGACTGGCGGGTAAAAGGCAGACCGCACACGCCGCGCTCATCGTTACCTGACTGCAGATCCACCAGCATACTGGCCGTTAACTGATCGTCAGGATCGTAGAACGCGCGCAGGCGGGCATCCAGCAGACCTTCCGGGACTTCATCATCCTCAGTCAGCGGGAACCACTTTTCGTTCGGGTAGTGAACAAACGGGCCGTTAGCGATAGTGTCGCCTAACCAGAAGTCGGCGAAGAAATAGTTAGTGGACAGACGTTCGAAATATTCGCCCAGCGCGGAGGCCAGGGCTGCCTTTTTGGTGGCGCCTTTACCATTGGTAAAGCACAGCGCGCACGCTTTATCGCGAATGTGAACGGACCACACGTGCGGCACCGGGTTCAGCCACGAGGCCTCTTCGATATCAAATCCGAGGTCGAGCAATTTCTGCTGGAAGCGAGCGATGGAATCTTCCAGGGCGGCATCTTTGCCGGGAATAAACGTTTGGGTCATGGCGATCACTTTTGTCGTACGGAAAGCGCGCAATGATACGGCTTTTATCTGACAGGTGCTATCTCCATCATCTGGCTATGCTTAGAGGCATCTTTAATACACAGGGAGATGGAAAATGAAAGCCTTTGACTGGCAGCGGATGGCGCTCGATAAAGTACCGGTGGAATTCCTGGCGGAGGTGGCGTTGCGCAGCCTCTATACCTTCGTTCTGGTCTTTATTTTCCTCAAGATTACCGGACGGCGCGGCGTGCGGCAGATGTCGCTGTTCGAGGTGCTGATTATTTTGACCCTCGGCTCGGCGGCGGGTGACGTGGCGTTTTATGACGATGTGCCGCTGCTGCCGGTGCTGGTGGTCTTCGTTACGCTGGCGCTACTGTATCGCGGCATTATGTGGCTGATGGGGCATAGCGAAAAGCTGGAGGATCTACTGGAGGGGAAACCTATCGTAGTGGTGGAAGAGGGACAGTTGGCCTGGGAGAAGCTGCATGCGGAAAACATGACCGAATTCGAATTTTTTATGGAGCTGCGGGTCAACAGCGTCGAGCAGCTTGGCCAGGTCCGGCTGGCAATCCTCGAAACCAACGGGCAGATCAGCGTGTTTTATTATCCCGATGAAGAGGTGAGGGCCGGATTATCGATCCTTCCAGCGCATTGTACCACACGCTATACCACCATTCCGCAAGAGGGGATCTATGCCTGCGTGCGCTGCAGCATCGTAATGGCGATGCAGGCGGGAGAAAAACGAATATGTCCGCGCTGCGCAAATGCAGAATGGTCGAAGGCCAGCCGGGCGAAACGGCTTACCTGACAGCAAATATGTCGGTTTTATTACGTCAAGCCGATAGATTCTGTTGTGTGACGGCGGCCGCGTTTTACCGTCGGCGAGTTTTAGCCATTGCGGACCGTGTCACTGAATGATAAAACCGATAGCCACAGGAATAACTTATGCCCGCGGCGGTTCGCGGGCAAAACAACATAGCAACGTGGTGAGGGGAAATGGCTCAGGTCTATAACTTCAGTTCGGGCCCGGCGATGCTGCCGGCGGAAGTACTCAAACTGGCGCAGCAGGAACTGTGCGACTGGCACGGTCTGGGGACGTCGGTCATGGAGATCAGTCACCGTGGTAAGGAGTTTATCCAGGTGGCAGAAGAGGCAGAACAGGACTTCCGCGCTCTGCTGAACATCCCTTCCAACTATAAAGTTTTATTCTGCCACGGCGGCGGCCGCGGCCAGTTCGCCGGGATCCCGCTGAACATCCTCGGCGATAAAAAGGTCGCTGACTATGTGGACGCCGGCTACTGGGCGGCCAGCGCGGTCAAAGAGGCGAAGAAATACTGCACGCCGAACGTTATCGACGCGAAAATCACCGTCGACGGCAAGCGCGCTGTGAAGCCGATGAGCGAGTGGCAGCTGACCCCGGGGGCGGCCTATCTGCACTACTGCCCGAACGAAACCATTGACGGTATCGCGATTGATGAGACGCCGAACTTCGGCGACGACGTCATCGTGACCGCCGATTTCTCCTCCACCATTCTTTCCCGCGAAATTGACGTCAACCGCTTCGGCGTAATCTACGCCGGCGCGCAGAAGAATATCGGTCCGGCTGGGCTGACGCTGGTCATCGTGCGTGAAGATCTGCTGGGCAAAGCCAGCGTGGCCTGCCCGTCAATTCTTGACTACACCGTGTTAAGCGAGAATGACTCGATGTTTAACACACCGCCGACGTTCGCATGGTATCTGGCTGGACTGGTGTTTAAGTGGCTGAAACAGCAGGGCGGGGTTGCCGCGATGGATAAAATCAACCAGCAGAAAGCCGAACTGCTCTACGGCGTGATCGATAACAGCGGCTTCTATCGTAACGATGTGGCGCAGGCCAACCGTTCGCGTATGAACGTACCGTTCCAGCTGGCGGACAGCGCCCTGGACAAACTGTTCCTCGAAGAGTCGTTTGCTGCCGGGCTGCACGCGCTGAAGGGCCACCGGGTGGTGGGCGGCATGCGTGCTTCCATCTACAACGCCATGCCGCTGGACGGCGTGAAGGCGTTAACCGACTTTATGCTGGACTTCGAACGCCGCCACGGTTAATCGCCTGTTTCTTTCTTCCTCCCCGCGGCCTGTCTGCGGGGTTTTTATTCTGTTTGTTTGAGAGTGAAGTTTGATGGAATCCCTGACGTTACAACCCATCGCACGCGTAGAGGGCACCGTGAACCTGCCAGGTTCGAAAAGCGTCTCCAACCGCGCGCTGCTGCTGGCTGCCCTGGCCCGCGGCACGACGGTGCTGACCAACCTGCTGGACAGCGACGATGTGCGCCATATGCTGAATGCCCTGAGTGCGCTGGGGGTTCAATATACCCTGTCTGCCGACCGCACCCGCTGCGAAGTGACCGGCAACGGCGGCCCGTTGCGCTCTGCCGCGGCGCTGGAGCTGTTCCTTGGCAACGCCGGTACCGCGATGCGTCCGCTGGCGGCGGCTCTGTGCCTTGGCAGCAACGATATCGTGCTGACCGGCGAACCGCGGATGAAAGAGCGTCCGATCGGCCATCTGGTGGATGCCCTGCGTCAGGGCGGCGCTCAGATCGACTATCTGGAGCAGGAAAATTATCCACCGCTGCGCCTGCGCGGCGGTTTTCAGGGCGGCAACGTCGAGGTTGACGGCAGCGTCTCCAGCCAGTTCCTGACCGCGCTGCTGATGACCGCGCCGCTGGCGCCGCAGGATACCGTCATCGTCATTAAGGGCGATCTGGTGTCGAAACCCTATATCGACATTACGCTGCACCTGATGAAAACCTTCGGCGTTGAGGTGGACAATCAGTCTTATCAGCGATTTGTGGTGCGCGGCAAGCAGCAGTATCAGTCGCCGGGAGATTACCTGGTGGAAGGCGATGCTTCCTCGGCCTCGTATTTCCTCGCCGCTGGCGCCATTAAGGGCGGCACGGTAAAAGTCACCGGTATCGGCCGCAACAGCGTACAGGGCGACATTCGTTTCGCCGACGTACTGGAGAAAATGGGCGCCACCGTCACCTGGGGCGACGATTTCATCGCCTGCACCCACGGCGAGCTCAAGGCGGTCGATATGGATATGAACCATATCCCGGACGCCGCGATGACCATCGCCACCGCCGCGCTGTTCGCGCAAGGGACCACTACCCTGCGCAATATCTACAACTGGCGGGTCAAGGAGACGGACCGTCTGTTCGCCATGGCGACCGAGCTGCGTAAAGTGGGCGCCGAGGTGGAAGAGGGGGAAGATTATATCCGCATCACCCCGCCGGCAAAGTTGAAGTACGCAGAAATCGGCACCTATAACGACCACCGGATGGCGATGTGCTTCTCGCTGGTAGCGCTGTCTGATACGCCGGTGACCATCCTTGATCCCAAATGTACGGCCAAAACGTTCCCTGACTACTTTGAGCAGCTGGCGCGGATCAGTACCCTCGCCTGAGTAAAACTTTGTCATCCCGCGGGCTGATGTCCTGTCAGCCCGCTATAATTGCGCAAAACTTCTGCTTTTCATTTCCTGTAGTCCGTAATTTACAAGCAATGCTCACTTTCCGGCGTATTGATGCGTATAATGCGCGGCGTTTATATTCCATGCGCCTTGCTGAAGGAGAAAAAGATGACGGCGAATATTCCGGTAATCACCATTGATGGGCCTGGCGGTGCGGGTAAAGGTACGTTGTGCAAGGCAATGGCGGAAGCGCTGGGCTGGCATCTGTTAGATTCAGGCGCGATCTACCGCGTTCTGGCGCTGGCGGCGCTGCATCATCATGTCGACGTGGAGTCCGAAGAGGCGCTGGTGCCCCTGGCTGCCCATCTTGACGTGCGTTTTATTTCTACTGACGGCAACCTGGAAGTGGTGCTGGAAGGGGAAGATGTCAGTAGCGAAATTCGCACTCAGGAGGTCGCGAACGCGGCCTCGAAAGTGGCGGCTTTTCCGCGCGTTCGCGAAGCGCTGCTGCGCCGCCAGCGCGCCTTCCGCGAACTGCCGGGGCTTATCGCCGACGGTCGCGATATGGGAACGGTAGTTTTCCCGGACGCGCCGGTGAAAATTTTCCTCGATGCCTCGGCCGACGAGCGGGCGCATCGCCGCATGCGGCAGTTGCAGGAAAAGGGCTTTGATGTTAACTTTGAACGTCTTTTGTCCGAGATAAAAGAGCGTGACGATCGCGACCGAAATCGCGCCGTGGCGCCGCTTGTCCCGGCTGCCGATGCATTAGTTCTCGATTCAACCGAACTAAACATTGAGCAAGTGATTGAAAAAGCGCTACAATATGCGCGCGAAAAATTGGCCGTTGCGTAGGCCTTAACCGGTAACGCGCCGAAGCCTCCGAATTATAGCAGTACCCCGCGGCAATGGATGGTCAGCGGGTATGTGAAACAACCCCATCCGGCACGGAGCCAGGTGGACGTTAATATTAACCTGAAGATTAAACATGACTGAATCTTTTGCTCAACTGTTTGAAGAATCCTTAAAAGAAATCGAAACCCGCCCGGGTTCCATCGTTCGTGGTGTTGTTGTTGCTATCGACAAAGACGTAGTACTGGTTGACGCCGGTCTGAAATCTGAGTCCGCCATCCCGGCTGAGCAGTTCAAAAACGCCCAGGGCGAGCTGGAAATCCAGGTTGGTGACGAAGTTGACGTTGCTCTGGATGCAGTAGAAGACGGCTTCGGTGAAACTCTGCTGTCCCGTGAGAAAGCTAAACGTCACGAAGCTTGGATCACGCTGGAAAAAGCTTACGAAGACGCTGAAACTGTTACCGGTGTTATCAACGGCAAAGTTAAAGGTGGCTTCACTGTTGAGCTGAACGGTATTCGTGCGTTCCTGCCGGGTTCCCTGGTAGACGTTCGTCCGGTGCGCGACACGCTGCACCTGGAAGGCAAAGAGCTTGAGTTCAAAGTCATCAAGCTGGACCAGAAGCGTAACAACGTTGTTGTTTCTCGTCGTGCCGTTATCGAATCCGAAAACAGCGCAGAGCGCGATCAGCTGCTGGAAAACCTGCAGGAAGGCATGGAAGTCAAAGGTATCGTTAAGAACCTCACTGACTACGGTGCATTCGTTGATCTGGGCGGCGTTGACGGCCTGCTGCACATCACCGATATGGCCTGGAAACGCGTTAAGCATCCGAGCGAAATCGTAAACGTTGGCGACGAAATCACTGTTAAAGTGCTGAAGTTCGACCGCGAGCGTACCCGTGTATCCCTGGGCCTGAAACAGCTGGGCGAAGATCCGTGGGTAGCTATCGCTAAACGTTATCCGGAAGGTACCAAACTGACCGGTCGCGTGACCAACCTGACCGACTACGGCTGCTTCGTTGAAATCGAAGAGGGCGTTGAAGGCCTGGTTCACGTTTCCGAAATGGATTGGACCAACAAAAACATCCACCCGTCCAAAGTTGTTAACGTTGGCGACGTTGTGGAAGTAATGGTTCTGGATATCGACGAAGAGCGTCGTCGTATCTCCCTGGGTCTGAAGCAGTGCAAATCTAACCCATGGCAGCAGTTCGCGGAAACCCACAACAAGGGCGACCGTGTTGAAGGTAAAATCAAGTCTATCACTGACTTCGGTATCTTCATCGGCCTGGACGGCGGCATCGACGGCCTGGTTCACCTGTCTGACATCTCCTGGAACGTTGCAGGCGAAGAAGCAGTTCGTGAATACAAAAAAGGCGACGAAATCGCAGCAGTTGTTCTGCAGGTTGACGCAGAGCGTGAGCGTATCTCCCTGGGCGTTAAACAGCTCGCGGAAGATCCGTTCAACAACTACGTTGCTCTGAACAAGAAAGGCGCTATCGTTGTTGGTAAAGTGACTGCAGTTGACGCTAAAGGCGCAACCGTAGAACTGGCTGACGGCGTAGAAGGTTACCTGCGTGCTTCTGAAGCATCCCGTGACCGCGTTGAAGACGCAACTCTGGTTCTGAGCGTTGGCGACGAAGTTGAAGCGAAATTCACCGGCGTGGATCGTAAGAACCGCGTAGTGAGCCTGTCTGTACGTGCGAAAGACGAAGCGGAAGAAAAAGACGCTATCGCTACCGTGAACAAGCAGGAAGACGCGAACTTCTCCAACAACGCTATGGCTGAAGCGTTCAAAGCAGCGAAAGGCGAGTAATCTTTGTCATTCAGGTAATAACAACCTGAATAGCGACGAGTTTACTTGACAGATTGCAGGATTCGTCCTGTAATCAAGCACAAAGGGCGGCTACGGCCGCCCTTGTTTAAGCTGTTAGCTAATTTTTGCCTTGAAGGAAACCGGAGGAATAATGACCAAGTCAGAATTGATTGAAAGACTTGCCAGCCAGCAATCTCACATTCCGGCGAAAGCGGTGGAAGATGCTGTTAAAGAAATGCTGGAACATATGGCCTCAACGCTTGCTCAAGGTGAGCGCATTGAAATCCGCGGTTTCGGCAGCTTTTCTCTGCACTATCGAGCACCTCGCACCGGACGTAACCCGAAAACTGGTGATAAAGTCGAACTGGAAGGTAAGTACGTTCCGCACTTTAAGCCCGGGAAAGAATTACGTGACCGCGCCAATATTTATGAAGGGTGAGTTGCACGACGTGCAGCCTGCCTGACGATAAAGAAAGCACCTTCGGGTGCTTTTTTTGTGCCCGCCATTTACGGCCATCCTCACAAAAAAAGCGTGCCCGGCTGCAAGCGAGGCGATTGTCTGGAATGCGCCGCGCAAACCTGAATTCGCCGCCAGGACGCCAGCACCGCTTTGCGTAACACTGCCCACTCACAGGGAGGTGTTTATGCGTCTACCATGGCTTGCCGGATGCGCCATCATTGCAATGCTGCCGCTTCTCTGGCTACCCGTCTTGCCGGGCCCGTACAGTCTGGCGGGCGCGAGCGCACTGGCGCTGGCGCTGATTCGTCTGCATGGAAGGGCCGCCGCCGGAGTGGCGATGACGCTTCTGCTGGTGGTCTGGGGAGTATTGAGCGCGCATCAGGCGCTGTGGCCGACCCGGCACCTTACCGGCGCCATCCGGCAAGCGGAAGTGATCCTTAGCGAGACGGATGGCCAGACCTTGCACCGTGGACAAATGGTGCGCCTGCGGGGCCGCTATCTGTTTCCCCCGGTAGGCGTAACGCTGTACGGGGAACTTGCACCTGCGCCAGCCTGTGCGGGTCAACACTGGCTGATGACGCTGCGCCTGCGCCCGGTACACGGGCAGCTCAATGACGGGGGCTTCGACAGCCAGCGCTATGCGCTGGCGCAGCACCGACCGCTGAGCGGAGGGATCGTCGCCGCTTCCGCGCTGGATGCCCGCTGCAGTCTGCGCGCCCGCTATCTGACGTCGCTGACCCGGCGACTGCAGACTTATCCCTGGCGCGCGGTGATGTTGGGATTAGGAATGGGGGAGCGGCTGTCTCTGCCGACGGAGATAAAGGTCCTGATGCAGAACACGGGCACTTCCCATCTGATGGCTATCTCGGGTCTGCATATCGCT
This sequence comes from Klebsiella sp. 10, assembly GCF_018223925.1. NCBI lineage: Bacteria > Pseudomonadati > Pseudomonadota > Gammaproteobacteria > Enterobacterales > Enterobacteriaceae > Klebsiella > Klebsiella sp. 10. The sequence goes on along the minus strand of NZ_JAGRRB010000009.1, from coordinate 61,664 downwards.
CTCGCGGCTTCTCTTATCATGCTGTTGCTGCGCGGCGTGCAGTATATTCTCCCGGGCCGCTGGATTGGCTGGCGGTTGCCGCTGCTGGCCGGGCTGGCCGGCGCCGTCGGCTATGCCTGGCTGACCGGTATGCAGCCGCCGGCCCTGCGCACTTGCTTAGGGCTTGCGGTCTGTTGTGCTTTACGTTTGTCGGGTCAACGCTGGACGGCGTGGCAGGTGTGGCTCTGCTGTCTGGGAGCGATACTGGTTGCCGACCCGCTGGCGGTGCTGTCGCAAAGCCTGTGGCTATCTGCCTTCGCCGTGGCGGGGCTTATCTTCTGGTTCCAGTGGCTCCCGTTGCCTGCCGGCCGCTGGCGCTGGCCGTGGAAGACCATAATTGCTCTTGTTCATTTGCAGGCTGGCGTGACGCTGCTGCTGCTGCCGCTGCAGTTGTTGCTATTCCATGGAGTCAGCCTGACGTCGATGGCGGCTAATTTGCTGGCGGTACCGTTAGTCACCCTGTTGGCGGTGCCGCTTATTCTGACCGCGATGCTGGTGCATCTCTCGGGGCCGGAGATAGTGGAGTCGCTGCTCTGGCTGTCGGCCGATCGCGTGCTGGCCGTATTGTTCTGGGGATTAAGACGTTTACCGGACGGCTGGTTGACGCTGGATGCTCGCTGGCTGTGGATCAGTAGCCTGCCGTGGCTGTTGGTGATGGGCTGGCGTTTTCAGAGCTGGCGGCATTCACCGGCGCTGTGTCTCAGCGTGCTGTTTTTACTGACGCGGCCATTCAGCCGACAACCGCCTGCGGACGGATGGCGGGTGACGATGCTGGATGTCGGACAGGGGCTGGCGATGGTGATCGAGCGTCACGGTAAGGCATTGCTTTACGATACCGGGCCGGCTTGGCCGCAGGGTGATAGCGGTCAACAGGTGATTATCCCGTGGCTGCGCTGGCACCATCTGCAGCTGCAAGGGATTATGCTGAGCCATGAACATCTGGATCATCGCGGCGGCCTTGATTCAGTGCTGCAGGCATGGCCGCAGGCGTGGGTGCGCAGCCCGTTAGGCTGGGCGCATCATCTGCCATGTCATCGCGGTGAGCGCTGGCAATGGCAGGGACTCAACTTCCAGGCCCTGTGGCCGCTACCGGGCAGCACGGCAAAGGGTAACAATCATTCCTGTGTGGTGCGGATCGATGATGGTCGCTCCAGCATCCTGCTCACCGGCGATATAGAACGTCAGGCGGAGCAGGCGATGATCAGCCGTTACTGGCGGCATCTGACGTCTACACTTATTCAGGTTCCCCACCACGGCAGCAATACCTCCTCCAGCGCGCTGCTGATCCGCCGGGTGGATGGCGCGGCCGCGCTGGCCTCCGCTTCGCGCTACAATGCGTGGCGGATGCCCTCGTACAAGGTGGTTCAGCGCTACCGCCAGCGGGGTTATCGCTGGTTCGCCACGCCGCAGCAGGGGCAGATAACGGTGGTTTTTTCCGCAGAAGGGTGGCAAATCCATAGCTTACGGGATCAAGTTTTACCGCGTTGGTATCATCAGTGGTTTGGCGCGCCCGCCGATAACGGGTAGAATATGCGGCTATTTCAACACAAGCTGGTTTATTGAATGCAGAACGATAAAGATCTCTCCACGTGGCAGACCTTCCGCCGACTTTGGCCGATTATCGCGCCGTTTAAAGCCGGGCTAATCGTAGCGGCGGTGGCGTTGGTGCTTAACGCGGGCAGTGACACCTTCATGTTATCGCTTCTTAAACCGTTATTGGATGATGGTTTTGGTAAAACGGATCGCTCAGTGCTGCTATGGATGCCGCTGGTGGTTATCGGCCTGATGGTGCTGCGTGGGATCACCAGCTACATCTCGAGCTATTGTATTTCCTGGGTTTCCGGCAAAGTGGTGATGACCATGCGTCGTCGCCTGTTCGGCCACATGATGGGTATGCCGGTGGCCTTCTTTGACAAGCAGTCTACCGGAACGCTGCTGTCACGCATCACCTATGATTCTGAGCAGGTCGCCTCCTCCTCTTCCAGCGCGCTGATCACCGTGGTCCGCGAAGGGGCATCGATTATCGGTCTGTTCGTGATGATGTTCTATTACAGCTGGCAGCTGTCGCTGATCCTGATCGTACTGGCGCCGATTGTGTCGGTGGCGATCCGCGTGGTCTCCAAGCGTTTTCGCAATATCAGTAAGAATATGCAGAACACGATGGGGCAGGTCACCACCAGCGCCGAGCAGATGCTGAAAGGGCACAAAGAGGTGCTGATGTTTGGCGGCCAGGAAGTGGAAACCAAACGTTTTGATAAAGTCAGCAATAAAATGCGTCTGCAGGGGATGAAGATGGTTTCCGCCTCGTCTATCTCCGACCCGATCATTCAGCTTATCGCCTCCCTGGCGCTGGCCTTTGTCCTGTATGCCGCCAGCTTCCCGAGCGTGATGGACACCCTGACCGCCGGGACCATTACCGTGGTCTTCTCCTCGATGATTGCGCTGATGCGTCCGCTGAAGTCGCTGACCAACGTCAATGCCCAGTTCCAGCGCGGGATGGCGGCGTGCCAGACGCTGTTTGCGATCCTCGATTCCGAGCAGGAAAAAGACGAAGGTACGCGGGTCATTGAGCGGGCGAAAGGCAATCTCAAGTTCGAGAACGTCACCTTTACCTACCCAGGTCGCGAAGTGGCCGCGCTGCGCAATATCAATCTCGATATCCCGGAAGGGAAAACCGTGGCGCTGGTGGGGCGCTCAGGGTCGGGTAAATCGACCATTGCCAGCCTGATCACCCGCTTCTACGATGTCGACGACGGCCAGATCCTGCTGGATGGCCACGACCTGCGCGAGTACAAGCTGAGCTCGCTGCGCGATCAGGTGGCGCTGGTTTCACAGAACGTGCATCTGTTCAACGATACCGTCGCCAACAATATCGCCTATGCCCGTACCGAAGAGTACAGCCGCGAGCAGATTGAAGAGGCCGCGCGCATGGCCTACGCCATGGATTTCATTAACAAGATGGATAATGGTCTGGATACCATCATCGGCGAGAATGGCGTGATGCTGTCCGGCGGCCAGCGCCAGCGTATTGCTATTGCCCGCGCGCTGCTGCGTAACAGCCCGATCCTGATCCTTGATGAAGCCACCTCGGCGCTGGATACCGAGTCCGAGCGTGCCATTCAGGCGGCGCTGGATGAGCTGCAGAAAAACCGTACCTCGCTGGTTATCGCTCACCGTCTGTCGACCATTGAGCAGGCTGATGAAATCGTGGTGGTTGAAGACGGGCGGATCGTGGAGCGCGGAACGCACCATGACCTGCTGGAGCATAAGGGCGTGTACGCCCAGCTGCATAAGATGCAATTCGGCGAATGATCGCGCGCATCTGGTCCGGGGAATCGCCGCTGTGGCGCCTGCTGCTGCCGCTCTCCTGGCTGTATGGCCTGGTGAGCGGGGTGATTCGCCTCAGCTATCGGCTGGGGTGGCAAAAAGCCTGGCGCGCGCCGGTGCCGGTAGTGGTTGTTGGTAACCTGACCGCCGGCGGCAATGGCAAAACGCCGGTGGTGATCTGGCTGGTGGAGCAGCTGCAGCAGCGCGGTATTCGCGTTGGCGTCGTGTCTCGCGGCTACGGCGGTAAAGCTGAACGCTATCCGCTGGTGTTGGACGACAGAACCAGTACGGCGCTGGCGGGTGATGAACCGGTGTTGATCCATCAGCGTACCGGTGCCCCGGTCGCTGTCGCTCCGCTACGCAGCGACGCGGTAAAAGCGTTGCTCAGCGCGCACGATCTGCAGATGATTGTGACCGACGATGGTTTACAGCACTATAAGCTCGCGCGGGACAGAGAAATTGTCGTTATTGACGGCGTGCGCCGCTTTGGCAACGGCTGGTGGCTGCCTGCCGGGCCGATGCGCGAGCGGGCGTCGCGCTTGCAAAGCGTTGATGCGGTTATCGTTAACGGCGGCGTGGCGCGTCCGGGTGAGATCCCGATGCGGCTGCGCCCAGGGATGGCGGTTAACCTGCTTACCGGCGAACGTCGCGATGTCTCCACCTTCACGAACGTAGTGGCGATGGCCGGCATCGGCCATCCGCCGCGCTTCTTCGCCACCCTCGAAAGCTGCGGCGTCCAGCCGGTCAAAACCGTGGCGCTGGCGGACCATCAGGCGCTGAGCCAGGATGATGTCGCCGCCCTGGTGACCGCCGATCAGACGCTGCTGATGACCGAGAAAGATGCCGTGAAATGTCGCGATTTCGCCGCTGCAAACTGGTGGTATTTACCGGTCGACGCCATAATGGCCGATGAACGCGCACAGCGGTTGCTTGCGGACTTAGCGACGTTGGCGCAACGTTAACTGACGCGCCGGCTTTGCTCGCCGCTGTGCTGGAATTCCTGACGGAGAACCTGCATGTCGGTATTGCAACTATCGCTTAACGAGGCGCGCCACCTCCATCTCGCGGCGCAGGGGTTGTTAAAGAAGCCCCGACGTCGCGCTCGCCCGAAAGACATTCTTTCCACCATCCAGCAGATGTCGCTGCTGCAAATCGATACCATCAACGTGGTGGCCCGCAGCCCCTACCTGGTGCTGTTCAGCCGTCTTGGCAGCTATCCGCAGCACTGGCTGGATGAGTCGCTGCGCAACGGCGAGCTAATGGAATACTGGGCGCATGAAGCCTGCTTTCTGCCGCGCAGCGATTTCGCCCTGGTGCGCCATCGCATGTTGAATCCCGACAATATGGGCTGGAAATACCATCGCGCGTGGATGGAGGAGCATGCCGGGAGTATTGCCGAGCTGGTGGCGCATATCGGGCAAAACGGCCCGGTTCGCTCGGCGGATTTTACCCACCCGCGCAAAGGCGCCAGCGGCTGGTGGGAGTGGAAACCGCATAAGCGCCACCTGGAAGGGCTGTTTACCGCCGGCGAAGTGATGGTGGTGGAGCGGCGCAATTTTCACCGCGTGTATGATCTAACCCGGCGGGTGATGCCGGACTGGGACGACGAGCGCGACGCGCTCTCCCGCGAAGACGCAGAGGCCATTATGTTGCGCAATAGCGCCCGTAGTCTCGGCATCTTCCGCGCCCAGTGGCTGGCCGATTACTATCGCTTGCGCCAGCCGTCGCTACCGGGTCTGCTGGCGGCCTGGCAGGAAGAGGGGCTGGTGGTGCCGGTTAACGTGGAAGCACTCGGCGAGATGTGGCTGCATCACGAGGCGCTGGCGCAGCTGGAGACCGCGCCCGGCGGTAAGCTGACCGCCAGCCATAGCGCCGTGCTCTCGCCCTTCGACCCGGTGGTCTGGGATCGGAAACGCGCTGAGCAGCTGTTCAACTTCAGCTATCGCCTGGAGTGTTATACCCCGGCGCCGAAGCGTCAGTATGGCTACTTCGTACTGCCTCTGCTGCACCAGGGAAAACTGGTCGGGCGGATGGACAGTAAAATACATCGCAAAAGCCGGGAGCTGGAGATCTTCGCTCTGTGGCTGGAGGAGGGGGTGAAGATCACCCGTGGTCTGGAGCAGGGGCTGCGCCGGGCGATTAACGACTTCGCACGCTGGCAATCGGCAGAGCGGATCCTGTGCCGACGCCTGCCGGAAGGGCTGTTTGTCGGCCAGGAGCAGGGGTGGGAAATCGACGCCGATTGATCCCGGCGCCTGCCTTCCTGTGATATGCTGCTGAGAAATCTATCCGGTCCATCAGGAGGAAACATGGATCACCGTTTACTTGAAATCATCGCCTGCCCGGTCTGTAACGGCAAGCTGTATTACAGTCAGGATAAGCAAGAACTTATTTGCAAACTTGATAGCCTGGCGTTTCCGCTGCGCGACGGTATCCCGGTGCTGCTGGAGACAGAGGCGCGTCCGCTGGCGCTAGAAGAGAGTCACTCATGAGTTTCGTGGTCATTATTCCTGCGCGTTTCGCCTCCACGCGCCTGCCGGGAAAACCACTGCAGGACATTAATGGTAAGCCGATGATTGTCCATGTGCTGGAGCGCGCTCGCGAATCCGGCGCGGATCGCATTATTGTCGCCACCGATCACGAAGATGTCGCCCGGGCGGTTGAAGCCGCCGGCGGCGAGGTCTGTATGACCCGCGCCGACCATCAGTCCGGCACCGAACGGCTGGCGGAAGTGGTGGAAAAGTGTGCGTTCAGCGATGACACCATTATCGTCAATATTCAGGGCGATGAGCCGATGATCCCCCCGGCGATTGTCCGCCAGGTGGCGGAGAATCTGGCTGCCAGCAGCAGCGGAATGGCGACCCTGGCGGTACCGATCCATGATGCGGAAGAGGCGTTTAACCCGAATGCGGTCAAAGTGGTGATGGATGCCAAGGGTTACGCGCTCTATTTCTCCCGCGCGACTATTCCCTGGGATCGCGATCGCTTTGCCCAATCCCGCGAGACCATCGGTGACTCCCTGCTGCGTCACATCGGCATCTATGGCTATCGCGCCGGCTTTATCCGCCGCTATGTCAGCTGGGCGCCGAGCCCGCTGGAGCAGATTGAAATGCTCGAGCAGCTGCGAGTGCTGTGGTATGGCGAGAAAATCCATGTCGCCGTGGCGGCCGAAGTGCCCGGCACCGGCGTGGATACCCCGGAAGATCTGGAGCGCGTCCGCGCTGAGCTGCGTTAGCCCTCTGTCCCCTCCTTGCTGGAGGGGATATCCCCGTCGGTTTTTTGCTTTTTTTACCCCTTTTTGATCTTATCCGATGACAACCCAGGTGCGGGCGCTCATTATGAAACCAGTAGTGTTCATAGGGGTAATCGACAATGGAACAGTTGCGAACCGAACTCAGTCATCTTCTTGGCGAAAAGCTAAGCCGGGTGGAGTGTGTCAGTGAACAAGCCGCTACGGCGCTGTGGTTCCTGTACGATGCGCAGGGAAACCCGATGCCGCTGCTGGCGCGAAGTTTCACCACGCCCGGCGTGGCGCGGCAGCTGGCATGGAAGATCTCGACCCTGGCGCGTAATGGTACGGTGCGTATGCCGGTGGTTTATGGCGTCATGACGCACGAAGAACATCCCGGACCAGATGTGCTGTTGCTTGAGCGCCTGCGCGGCGTACCGGTGGAGGCGCCGACGCGCACCCCGGCGCGCTGGGAGCAACTGCAGGAGCAAATCGTCGAGGGGCTGCTGGCGTGGCATCGGCAGGACAGTGGCGGCTGCGTGGGAATGGTCGACAATACCCAGGAAAACCTGTGGCCGAACTGGTACCGCCAGCGGGTAGAGATATTGTGGAGCACCCTGAACCTGTATCAGGACACCGGTCTCACCATGCAGGATAAGCGCCTTTTGTTCCGCTCCCGCGAGTGCCTTCCGGAGCTGTTCCGCGATTTCAATGATAATGCTGTGCTGGTGCATGGCAACTTCACTCTGCGCAGCATGCTAAAAGATCCGCGCAGCGATCAGCTGCTGGCGATGGTGGGGGCGGGGATGATGCTGTGGGCGCCACGCGAGTATGAACTGTTCCGCCTTGCTGAAGGCGGCCAGGCGGAACAGCTGCTGTGGCGCTACCTGCAGCAGGCGCCAGTTTCCGAGGCCTTTGTCTGGCGGCGCTGGCTTTATCTGCTGTGGGATGAGGTGGATAGTCTGGTCAACACCGGGCGCTTTGATCGCGCCCGTTTTGACCTCGCTGCAAAATCACTCCTGCCCTGGCTCGCCTGAGCTGCCTTTCAGCCATTGCCAGACGCGACCAAGGGTTTCATAGCCGACCCGGTCGCTGTGCATCAGCCACACTGGAGAAGGAATGGCCCGCTCCCACGGATTGAGCGGCGAGGTCACCGCCAGCTGATTGGCCGGCGCGGGAAGCGGATCCAGGCCGGCATGGCGAAAGAATATCATCGCCCGCGGAAGGTGTGACGCCGAGGTGACCAGCAGGAAGGGCGCGTCGCCGATGGCGCGCTTCACCGCCAGCGCTTCCTCTTCTGTATCTTTCGGCCGATCGAGCACAATGATATCGCTGCGAGGTACGCCAAGGCTCTCCGCCACTCTCGCCCCGGCTTCCGCCGTGCTGACGGGGTTCGTTTTCGCCGCCGCGCCGGTAAAGATCATTTTCGAACCGGGATTCGCCTGCCACAGGCGGATGCCCTCCGTCAGGCGCGGCAGGCTGTTATTGATAAGATTAGAGCTTGGCGCCCACTCCGGATTCCAGGTATAACCGCCGCCCAGCACCACCACGTAGTTCACCGGCTGCTCGCCGCGCCAGGTGGGGTAGGTACCTTCAATCGGTTTCAGCAGGCTGTCGGCCACGGGCTGCAGGCTCAGCAGCGTCAGCAGCAGCCAGCCGAGGCTCACGCATAGCTTCCCGGTACGCTGAAAGCGGCTGAACCATAACAGCGCGATCCCGATACCGATCAGCAACAGTAAGGCGGGTAGCGGCAACAGCAGGCCGCCGACGATCTTTTTTAGCGTGAAAAGCATGCCAGATGGTTCCTTTTTTAACCATATAACCAAAGTTATGTTCGGATCTTATAACAGATCGCTTCATTCTCGGCGCGGGTATGACAAAATAGCGGTTTTGTGTTGGCTTGTGGAGTCACTCGTGCAGGATCGCAATTTCGATGACATTGCTGAAAAGTTTTCGCGCAATATTTACGGCACCACAAAAGGCCAGTTGCGTCAGGCGATCCTCTGGCAGGATCTGGAACCGCTGTTGGCGCAGCTGGGGCCGGGACCGCTGAGGGTGCTGGATGCCGGCGGCGGCGAAGGGCAAACGGCCATCAAAGTCGCGCAACTGGGCCATCACGTGACGCTCTGCGATCTCTCCGCTGAGATGGTGGCTCGCGCCCGCCAGGCGGCCGCCGATAAAGGTGTGATCGACAACATGCATTTTGTACAATGCGCGGCTCAGGATATTGCGCAGCATTTGGAAAGCCCGGTCGATCTGGTACTGTTTCATGCGGTGCTGGAGTGGGTGGCGGAGCCCCAGGAAATACTGCATACCCTGTGGTCGACGCTGCGTGCTGGCGGTGGACTGTCATTGATGTTCTACAATGCTAACGGCCTGTTGATGCACAATATGGTTGCCGGTAATTTTGATTACGTTCAACTGGGCATGCCAAAAAAGAAAAAACGCACGCTGTCGCCGGATTATCCGCGTGAACCACAGCAGGTTTATCACTGGCTGGAAGAGATTGGCTGGCAGATCGTCAGCAAAACCGGCGTGCGGGTGTTTCATGATTATCTGCGTGAAAAACGCCAACAGCATGACAGCTATGCGGCGCTGCTGGCGCTGGAGACGCGCTACTGTCGTCAGGAGCCGTATCTCAGCCTGGGCCGTTATATTCATGTCACCGCGCTTAAGAGCCAGGCTCATAGCCGCAGATGCAAGGATAAAGTATGAGTGAATTTTCCCAGACAGTCCCCGAACTGGTTGCCTGGGCCAGAAAAAATGATTTTTCAATCTCGCTACCGGTCGACAGACTCTCTTTCCTGCTGGCGATCGCCACTCTGAATGGTGAACGACTGGAAGGGGAAATGAGCGAGGGTGAACTGGTGGATGCGTTCCGCCACGTCAGTGATGCGTTTGAGCAGACCAGCGAAACCATCAGCCAGCGCGCCAATAACGCGATCAACGATTTGGTGCGCCAGCGTCTGCTGAACCGCTTTACCAGCGAAATTACCGAAGGCAATGCGATCTATCGCCTGACGCCGTTGGGGATTGGGATCACCGATTATTATATCCGTCAGCGCGAATTCTCGACGCTGCGTCTCTCGATGCAGCTGTCGATCGTCGCCGGCGAGCTGAAGCGCGCGGCGGACGCCGCGGAAGAGGGCGGTGATGAATTCCACTGGCATCGCAACGTTTTTGCGCCGCTGAAGTATTCCGTAGCGGAAATTTTCGACAGCATCGACCTGACGCAGCGCATTATGGATGAGCAGCAGCAGCTGGTGAAAGACGATATCGCGCAGTTGTTGAATAAAGACTGGCGCGCGGCGATTTCCAGCTGTGAACTGCTGCTGTCGGAAACCTCCGGCACCCTGCGCGAATTGCAGGATACGCTGGATGCGGCAGGGGATAAGCTGCAGGCGAACCTGCTGCGCATTCAGGACTCGACCATGGCGCGCGACGATCTCCATTTTGTCGATCGGCTGGTGTTCGATCTGCAAAGCAAGCTCGACCGCATCGTCAGCTGGGGTCAGCAGGCGATTGACCTGTGGATCGGCTACGACCGCCATGTGCACAAGTTTATCCGTACCGCTATCGATATGGATAAGAACCGCGTCTTCGCCCAGCGTCTGCGCCAGTCGGTGCAGACCTATTTTGATGAACCGTGGGCGCTAACTTACGCCAACGCCGACCGCCTGCTGGATATGCGCGATGAAGAGATGGCCCTGCGCGATGAAGAGGTCACCGGCGAGCTGCCGGCGGACCTCGAATTTGAAGAGTTTAACGAAATTCGCGAGCAGCTGGCGGCGCTGATCGAAGCGCAGCTGGCGGTCTATAAAGAGAAAGGAATACCGCTGGATCTCGGCCTGGTGGCGCGGGAGTTCCTGGCGCAGTATCCGCGCGGGCGTCACTTCGACGTGGCGCGGATCGTCGTGGATCAGGCGGTACAGCTGGGCGTCGCCCAGGCAGATTTCACCGGACTGCCGGCAAAATGGCAGCCGATTAATGATTACGGAGCCAAGGTACAGGCGCATGTCATTGACAAATATTGAACAAGTGATGCCGGTTAAGCTGGCGCAGGCGTTGGCCAATCCGTTATTTCCGGCGCTGGACAGCGCCCTGCGCGCGGGCCGTCATATCGGTCTCGACGAGCTGGATAATCACGCATTTTTGATGGATTTTCAGGATTACCTGGAAGAGTTTTACGCTCGCTATAACGTCGAGCTGATCCGCGCGCCGGAGGGATTCTTCTACCTGCGCCCGCGGTCCACCACGCTGATTTCGCGCTCGGTACTGTCCGAGCTGGATATGATGGTGGGCAAAATTCTTTGCTATCTCTATCTCAGCCCGGAGCGCCTGGCGAACGAAGGGATTTTTACCCAGCAGGAGCTCTATGACGAGCTGCTGACCCTGGCCGATGAATCCAGGCTGCTGAAGCTGGTGAACAACCGTTCCACCGGTTCGGATCTGGACCGCCAGAAGCTGCAGGAAAAAATGCGGGCCTCGCTTAACCGCTTACGCCGTCTGGGGATGGTGTGGTTTATGGGCCACGATAGCAGCAAGTTTCGCATTACCGAATCGGTATTCCGCTTTGGCGCCGATGTGCGCGCCGGCGACGACCCGCGCGAAGCGCAGCGCCGTCTGATCCGCGACGGGGAAGCGATGGCCCTGGAAAATCACCTGCAGCTCAATGATGAGAATGAAGAAAACCAGCCGGATAGCGGGGAGGAAGAGTAATGATTGAACGCGGTAAGTTTCGCTCGCTAACGCTGGTTAACTGGAACGGCTTCTTTGCCCGGACCTTTGATCTTGATGAACTGGTGACCACCCTCTCCGGGGGGAACGGCGCGGGTAAGTCCACGACCATGGCGGCCTTCGTCACGGCGCTGATCCCGGATTTAACCCTGCTGCACTTCCGTAACACCACCGAAGCGGGGGCCACCAGCGGCTCACGCGATAAAGGCCTGCACGGTAAGCTGCGCGCCGGGGTGTGTTACTCGGTACTCGATGTGATCAACTCCCGCCACCAGCGCGTGGTGGTCGGCGTGCGCCTGCAGCAGGTCGCCGGGCGCGATCGTAAAGTCGATATTAAACCTTTCGCCATTCAGGGACTGCCGACCTCTATCCTGCCGACCCAGCTGTTGACCGAAACGCTGAACGATCGCCAGGCGCGCGTCGTGAGCCTCAACGAGCTGAAAGATAAACTCGAGGCGATGGAAGGGGTCCAGTTTAAACAGTTCAACTCGATCACCGAATATCACTCGCTAATGTTCGATCTGGGCGTGGTGGCGCGTCGCCTGCGTTCCGCCTCCGATCGTAGCAAGTACTACCGCCTGATTGAGGCCTCGCTGTACGGCGGGATCTCCAGCACCATTACCCGCTCGCTGCGCGACTACCTGCTGCCGGAAAACAGCGGCGTGCGTAAAGCGTTCCAGGATATGGAAGCGGCGCTGCGGGAAAACCGCATGACGCTGGAAGCCATTCGCGTTACCCAGTCCGACCGCGATCTGTTTAAACACCTGATCAGCGAAGCCACCAACTACGTGGCGGCGGACTATATGCGTCACGCCAACGAGAGGCGCATTCACCTGGATAAGGCGCTGGAGTATCGCCGCGATCTCTTCACCTCGCGTTCGCAGCTGGCGGCTGAGCAGTATAAGCACGTCGACATGGCGCGCGAACTGCAGGAGCATAACGGCGCGGAGGGCGATCTGGAAGCCGATTACCAGGCCGCCAGCGATCACCTGAACCTGGTGCAGACTGCGCTGCGTCAGCAGGAAAAAATCGAGCGCTACGAAGCGGATCTCGACGAGCTGCAGATCCGTCTGGAAGAGCAGAATGAAGTGGTGGCGGAAGCCGTCGATCGTCAGGAAGAGAACGAAGCCCGCGCTGAGGCCGCCGAGCTGGAAGTGGATGAGCTGAAAAGCCAGCTCGCCGACTATCAGCAGGCGCTCGATGTGCAGCAGACCCGCGCCATTCAGTATAACCAGGCGCTGCAGGCGCTGGAGCGCGCGAAGGCGCTGTGCCATCTGCCGGATCTGACCCCGGAGAGCGCCGACGAGTGGCTAGAAACCTTCCAGGCGAAAGAGCAGGAAGCGACGGAGAAAATGCTGTCGCTGGAACAGAAAATGAGCGTGGCGCAAACCGCGCACAGCCAGTTTGAACAGGCTTACCAGTTGGTGGCGGCGATTAACGGCCCGCTGGCGCGCAATGAAGCCTGGGACGTAGCGCGCGAATTGCTGCGCGACGGCGTGAACCAGCGCCACCAGGCCGAGCAGGCGCAGGGGCTGCGCAGCCGCCTCAACGAGCTTGAACAGCGCCTGCGCGAGCAGCAGGACGCTGAGCGTCAGCTGGCCGAGTTCTGCAAACGCCAGGGTAAACGCTACGATATCGACGATCTGGAAACGCTGCATCAGGAGCTGGAAGCGCGCATCGCGTCGCTGGCCGACAGCGTCTCCAATGCTCAGGAGCAGCGCATGGCGCTGCGTCAGGAGCTGGAGCAACTGCAGTCGCGTACCCAGACGCTGATGCGTCGGGCGCCGGTCTGGCTGGCGGCGCAGAACAGCCTTAACCAGCTGTGCGAGCAAAGCGGCGAGCAGTTTGCGTCCGGCCAGGAGGTCACCGAATACCTGCAGCAGCTGCTGGAGCGTGAACGAGAGGCTATCGTTGAACGTGACGAGGTCGGCGCCCGCAAGCGCGCCATCGACGAAGAAATCGAGCGTCTTAGCCAGCCGGGCGGTTCGGAAGATCCGCGCCTCAACGCCCTGGCGGAACGGTTCGGCGGCGTTCTGCTGTCCGAGATCTACGATGATGTTAGCCTGGACGATGCGCCGTACTTCTCCGCGCTGTACGGTCCGTCGCGCCATGCGATCGTGGTGCCGGATCTGTCGCGGGTAGCCGAGCAGCTTGAGGGACTGGAAGATTGCCCGGAAGATCTCTATCTGATCGAAGGCGATCCGCAGTCCTTCGATGACAGCGTATTCAGCGTCGACGAGCTGGAAAAAGCGGTGGTGGTGAAGATTGCCGATCGCCAGTGGCGTTATTCGCGCTTCCCGTCGCTGCCGCTGTTTGGCCGCGCGGCACGTGAAAACCGCATTGAAACCCTGCATGCCGAGCGTGAATCGCTGTCAGAGCGTTTTGCGACCCTGTCGTTCGATGTGCAGAAAACCCAGCGCCTGCACCAGGCCTTCAGCCGCTTTATCGGCAGCCATCTGGCGGTGGCTTTCGAGGACGATCCGGAAGAAGAGATCCGCAAACTCAACAGCCGCCGCGGCGAGCTGGAGCGTGCGCTGAGCGCCCATGAAAGCGATAACCAACAGAACCGTGTGCAGTACGAGCAGGCGAAAGAGGGCGTGTCGGCGCTCAACCGCCTGCTGCCGCGCTTGAACCTGCTGGCGGATGATACGCTGGCCGACCGCGTGGACGAGATCCAGGAACGTCTGGACGAAGCGCAGGAGGCCGCGCGCTTTATTCAGCAGCACGGTAACCAGCTGGCGAAGCTGGAGCCTATTGTTTCGGTGCTGCAGAGCGATCCGGAGCAGTTTGAGCAGCTGAAAGAAGATTACGCCTATGCGCAGCAAACCCAGCGCGATGCGCGTCAGCAGGCTTTTGCCCTGGCGGAAGTTGTGCAGCGCAGGGCCCACTTCAGCTACTCCGATTCGGCGGAAATGCTCAGCGGCAACAGCGATCTCAACGAGAAGCTGCGCCAGCGTCTGGAGCAGGCGGAGTCCGAACGCAGCCGCGCGCGCGACGCGATGCGTGCCCATGCGGCGCAGCTTAGTCAGTACAATCAGGTGCTGGCCTCGCTGAAGAGCTCGTATGACACCAAGAAAGAGCTGCTCAACGATCTGTATAAAGAGTTGCAGGACATTGGCGTGCGCGCCGACGCCGGCGCGGAAGAGCGTGCTCGCGCGCGTCGCGATGAGCTGCACATGCAGCTGAGCAATAACCGCTCCCGACGCAATCAGCTGGAGAAAGCGTTGACCTTCTGCGAAGCGGAAATGGACAACCTGACCCGTAAACTGCGCAAGCTGGAGCGCGATTACTGCGAAATGCGCGAGCAGGTGGTGACCGCCAAGGCGGGCTGGTGCGCGGTGATGCGTCTGGTGAAAGACAACGGCGTCGAACGTCGTCTGCATCGCCGCGAGCTGGCCTATCTCTCCGCCGATGAGCTGCGCTCAATGTCGGATAAGGCGCTGGGGGCGCTGCGTCTGGCGGTCGCCGATAACGAACATCTGCGTGACGTGCTGCGTATCTCGGAAGATCCGAAGCGTCCGGAGCGCAAAATTCAGTTCTTCGTTGCCGTATACCAGCATCTGCGCGAGCGTATTCGTCAGGATATTATTCGCACCGATGATCCGGTGGAAGCGATCGAGCAGATGGAGATCGAGCTCAGCCGCCTGACCGAAGAGCTGACCAACCGTGAACAGAAGCTGGCGATCAGTTCCCGCAGCGTGGCCAACATTATTCGCAAAACCATTCAGCGCGAGCAGAACCGTATCCGGATGCTCAACCAGGGTCTGCAGAGCGTCTCCTTCGGCCAGGTCAACAGCGTGCGTCTGAACGTCAATGTGCGTGAGACCCACTCGATGCTGCTCGACGTGCTCTCCGAGCAGCATGAGCAGCACCAGGATCTGTTTAACAGCAATCGTCTGACCTTCTCTGAGGCGCTGGCCAAGCTCTATCAGCGTCTCAACCCACAGATCGACATGGGGCAGCGCACGCCGCAAACCATCGGTGAAGAGCTGCTCGACTACCGCAACTATCTGGAGATGGAAGTGGAAGTTAACCGCGGCTCCGACGGCTGGCTGCGCGCGGAGTCCGGCGCGCTGTCTACCGGGGAAGCTATCGGTACCGGGATGTCGATTCTGGTGATGGTGGTGCAGAGTTGGGAAGATGAATCCCGTCGCCTGCGCGGCAAGGATATCTCGCCTTGCCGTCTGCTGTTCCTCGATGAAGCGGCGCGTCTTGACGCCCGCTCCATCGCCACCCTGTTCGAGCTGTGCGAACGTCTGGAGATGCAGCTGATTATCGCAGCGCCGGAGAACATCAGTCCGGAAAAAGGCACTACCTATAAACTGGTGCGTAAGGTGTTCAATAATCACGAACATGTGCACGTCGTGGGGCTGCGCGGGTTTGCCGCGCCGCTGCCGGAAGCGCTGCCGGGAACGGCCGACGCCTCCTGACGATGCAGCTCACTACTGGCGGGTAAGCGCTGAAAAGGGCAACGTTAAGTTGCCCTTTTTGCTATCCAGCTTGCTATGCCAGGGTGGTATAATCTTTAAGCTTCTTTACATTAGGTAAGGCAAAAGCCTTTTCGTCTTTATATACTGTGTTAAAGCCCACGAATTTGTGGGCGGCAATGTGTGACAACAGGGGGCAAGGGATGTTGCTTAAGAAACGGTATGGTCGTCCATTGTCAGCGCTCAGTCTGAGCCTGGCAATGGCATTTGCTCCGCTGTTCAATGTCCAGGCCGCAGAGCCTGAAGTCGTACCAGGTGATAGCTCCGCTACGCCTGGAGAGCTTTCCGTCGCGCTGTCGCAAAGCGACGGGCAATCGCCGGCGGTCGCGAAGCTGGCCGGTGAGCAGCCGCTGTCGATGGAAGCCGCGGCGAACAGTCGCGCCCAGATCGAAGCGCTATTGCCGGCTGGCTACAAACCCGTCTTTATGAATCCGCTGGTCTCGCTATACGCCGCCAGGGATATGAAACCGATGTGGGAAAACCGCGAGGCGGTGCAGGCGTTCCAGCAGCAGCTGGCGGAGATCGCCATCGCCGGTTTTCAGCCGCAGTTTACCACCTGGGTCAGTCTGCTGACCGATCCTGCCGTCAGCGGTATGGCGCGCGATGTGGTGTTGTCTGATGCCATGATGGGCTATCTGCACTTTATCAGCGGCATCCCCACCCAGGGGACCCGCTGGTTATATAGCTCGACACCGTACAAGATGGCGACCCCGCCGCTGTCGGTGATTAACCAGTGGCAGCTGGCGCTGGATAATGGCTCCCTGCCGGCGTTTATCGCCGGCCTGGCGCCGCGTCATCCGCAGTATGAGGCCATGCACCAGTCGCTGCTGGCGCTGGTGGCTGATTCACGTCC
Organism: Klebsiella sp. 10; assembly: GCF_018223925.1. Taxonomy (NCBI): domain Bacteria; kingdom Pseudomonadati; phylum Pseudomonadota; class Gammaproteobacteria; order Enterobacterales; family Enterobacteriaceae; genus Klebsiella; species Klebsiella sp. 10. The sequence continues at coordinate 44,992 of NZ_JAGRRB010000009.1, read as the reverse complement.
ATGGCCGCAGATGACCGGCAGCGGCTCGCTGCGTCCGGGAGAATGGAGCAATGATATCGGCGCGCTGCGCGAGATCCTCCAGCGTACCGGGATGCTGGAAAATTCCGCCAATATCGTTCTGCCCGGCGACGTGGTGAGTCCTTCGGCGAAGAAAAAGAGCAAGCCCGCGGCGCGCGGTGTGTACGATCGCCAGCTGGTGGAGGGCGTTAAGCGCTTTCAGGCCATGCAGGGGCTGGGGGCGGATGGGGTCATCGGCCAATCCACCCGTGACTGGCTCAATGTCTCATCGGCGCAGCGCGCTGGCGTGCTGGCGCTGAACATTCAGCGTCTACGTCTGCTGCCAGGCAAACTATCGACCGGTATCATGGTGAATATTCCCGCGTTTTCGCTGGTCTATTACCAGGACGGCAGTCAGGTGCTGGCCTCGCGGGTGATCGTCGGACGTCCAGACCGCAAGACGCCGATGATGAGCAGCGCGCTGAACAACGTAGTGGTCAATCCGCCGTGGAACGTACCGCCCACCCTGGCGCGCAAAGATATTCTGCCGAAGGTGCGTAATAATCCTGGCTATCTGGAGCAGCATGGCTACACCGTGATGCGCGGCTGGAACAGTAAAGAGACCATCGATCCTTACCGGGTTGACTGGTCAACCATCACCGAGAACAATTTACCGTTCCGTTTTCAGCAGGCGCCTGGGGCACGTAATTCACTGGGGCGTTACAAGTTTAATATGCCGAGTTCGGATGCTATCTATCTGCACGATACGCCGAATCATAATCTGTTTCAGAAGGATGTCCGTGCGCTCAGTTCCGGCTGCGTCAGGGTCAATAAAGCCTCGGAGCTGGCCAATATGCTGCTGCAGGACGCGGGCTGGAATGACACGCGCATTTCCGACGCCCTGAAGCAGGGGGATACGCGCTATGTCAATATTCGGCAAAATATACCGGTGAATTTATATTACTTAACGGCGTTTGTGGACGCTGATGGACGTACACAATATCGAACAGATATTTACAATTACGATATCACCGCGCGATCCAGCGCACAAATTCTGACGAAAGCGGAACAATTAATCAGGTAAATGAAGTAGTTCAATGGATTTTGTTGTCCTAGCACTGGGTAAAAAAGGGCGCTGCACCTCTGCAGCGCCCGATTTTCCTGGGGTGAGGCTGCCTTGACGTTGGCAATAATGCCCGGTAAGGTGCCTTTCGTGCGCCAGAAGTGCATATACATATCATTCCGCTCAATGCGTAGCGCGGTTAGCGCGAACGCTCTCCTTTGCCGGGCAACATCTCGGTCGTGGCGAGCGATAGCGAGCTGATCCTGGCATCGCGCAAAGCGGAAAAAGTATATAACGATTCATTGACTGTAGACCTGATTATCATGGACAAATTTGACGCTAATCGCCGCAGATTGCTGGCGTTGGGTGGCGCTGCGCTGGGTGCTGCCGCCATTCTCCCTGCGCCGGCATTTGCCACCCTCTCGACCCCCCGTCCGCGTATTTTGACGCTGAATAACCTGCATACCGGTGAATCGCTCAGGGCGGAGTTTTTCGATGGCAGAGGCTATATTCAGGATGAATTAGCAAGACTTAACCATTTTTTCCGTGACTATCGCGCGAATAAAATTAAGTCCATCGATCCAAATCTGTTCGATCATCTTTATCGGTTGCAGGGACTACTTGGCACCAACAAACCTGTCCAGCTTATCTCTGGCTATCGTTCCCTTGATACCAACGATGAGCTTCGCGCACGAAGCCGTGGTGTAGCGAAACACAGCTATCACACCAAGGGGCAGGCGATGGATTTCCATATTGAAGGTATTTCGTTAAGCAATATTCGCAAAGCGGCGTTATCTATGCGCGCAGGTGGTGTAGGATATTACCCACGTAGTAACTTTGTGCATATTGATACCGGTCCCGTAAGGCACTGGTAACGAAAGGAGCGTCATGAACTATCGTATTATTCCGGTTACCGCGTTCGCGCAGAACTGTTCTCTTATCTGGTGCGGGCAAACCCGGCTGGCGGCGCTGGTCGATCCTGGCGGCGATGCTGAACGTATCAAAGCGGTGGTGGCGGAGGCTGGCGTCACGCTGATGCAGATCCTGCTGACGCATGGCCACCTCGATCACGTTGGCGCCGCGGCTGAACTGGCGCAGCATTATGGCGTACCGGTTATTGGTCCGGAAAAAGAGGATGAGTTCTGGCTGGAAGGATTACCGGCGCAAAGCCGGATGTTCGGCCTGGAGGATTGCCAACCGCTGCGTCCGGATCGCTGGCTCAATGAAGGCGATGTGGTCAATGTGGGGAATGTGGCGCTGCAGGTGCTGCACTGCCCGGGCCATACGCCGGGCCATGTGGTCTTTTTTGATGACGCCTCCCGACTGCTGATCTCCGGAGACGTGATTTTCAAAGGCGGGGTGGGACGCAGCGATTTTCCGCGCGGCGACCATGGGCAGCTGATTGCGGCTATCAAGGAAAAGCTGTTGCCGCTGGGCGATGATGTGACCTTTATTCCCGGCCATGGTCCGCTGTCGACGCTGGGTGAGGAACGCCGTAATAACCCGTTTCTGCAGGATGAGATGCCGGTCTGGTAACAGACATGACGCGAACACATAAAAAAGGCCGCATTCGCGGCCTTTTTCTTTATACCGAATACTATCGCTTACAGTACGGCGACGATGGCTTCGCACAGCGGCGCCATATTGTCAGGCGTCATCCCGGCCACGTTGATACGTCCGGAAGCTACCGCATAGATGGCGAACTCTTCACGCAGGCGCAGCACCTGCTCTTTAGTCAGGCCGCTGAATGAGAACATGCCGTTCTGCTGGCTGATAAAGCTGAAGTCGCGGCTCGCGCCTTTCTCCTGCAGGGTATTGACGAACAGCAGACGCATACGCTGGATGCGCTGGCGCATATCGGTCAGTTCCTGCTCCCAGATTGCCCGTAGCGCATCGTTGCTCAGAATGGTGGCGACCACGGAGGCGCCGTGCGCAGGCGGGTTGGAGTAGTTGGCGCGGATCACCGACTTCATCTGACTGAAGGCGCGGTCTACAGTCTCCTGATCCGCGGCGACCAGAGTGCAGGCGCCGACGCGCTCGTTGTACAGGCCAAAGTTTTTCGAGTAGGAGCTGGCGACCAGCAGCTCTTTATGTAGAGCAGCAAAAGCGCGTAGCCCTTCAGCATCTTCTTCCAGACCGCGGGCGAAGCCCTGGTAGGCGAAATCGAACAGCGGTAGCCAGCCTTTTTCCACCGACAGCTGCGCCAGCTGCTGCCACTGATCGAGCGTCGGATCGATACCGGTCGGGTTGTGGCAGCAGCCGTGGAACAGTACCACGTCGCCCGCCTGGGCTTCGTTCAGGCTGGCCAGCAGACCATCAAAGTCCAGCGCGTGGTTAGCCGCGTCGTAGTATGCGTATTCGCGCACTTCCAGCCCGGCAGAGGTGAATACGCTTTTATGGTTCGGCCAGCTCGGATTACTTACCCACACACGTTTCACGTCGGTGTTTTTGGCGAGGAAGTCTGCGGCGACACGCAGCGCACCGGTACCGCCCGGTGTCTGCGCGGTGCGGGCGCGTTTATCAGCGATAATCGCATTGCCTTTACCGAACAGCAGCTCCTGGGTGCAGCGACCAAATTCAGGAATACCATCGATGCCCAGATAGTTTTTAGTCGTTTCATTTTCCAGCAGATACTGCTCTGCTTTTTTGACGCTGGTCAGAACGGGCGTTTTACCGGTTTCATCCTTGTAAACACCAATTCCGAGGTTAATTTTTTCAGGGCGGTCATCGGCACGAAACAGATCGGCCAGACCTAAAATCGGGTCGGCTGGGGCGGCGGTAATATTCTCAAACATGACGAGGTTCCATTGTGATTACTGAAGGGAAATCCGCTATCAGGTTAACGGGAGAATAACGAATTGCCAACCGTTTGCGACAAAAAGCGCGAAGGTTTTCGAAAGAGACGATCTTTGCCTCACGAATACAGAAAAGCAGGACCGAAGTCCTGCTTTGAAGGCATATCACGAAGGGGTGTACTACAGATTAGAACTGGTAAACGATACCCACGGCCGCCTGGTCGTCAGTGGCGACACCAGCCGCTTTGGTGTAATCGTTGTCGTCCAGCTGGTTGAATTTATACGCAGCGTAGACGTTCATGTTCTTGTTAAAGTAGTACCAGGTACCCACTTCGATGTATTTAACCAGATCCGCATCGCCGCCGGAGAAGCCAGCACGCGACTGCAGGTCCTTGCCTTTGGTCTGTACGTAGCCGATGGACGGACGCAGGCCGAAGTCAAACTGATACTGTACAACTGCTTCAAAGTTCTGAGTTTTACCGGCGAAGTGGTTATCTTCTTCCGGAGTCATGTTGTAAGTCTGGGAGTACATGACGGCCGCATAGATGTTGTTAGCGTCATATTTTGCAGAGGTCGCCCAGGCTTCGGCTTTGTCGCCATTGCCGTCAGCTTTCTGATCGACGCTACGGTTAGAGCTGGAGTAGCCTGCAGACAGTGCGATACCGTTGTCGAACGCGTAGGTGGCTGCGGTGCTGAAGCCGTCGCCATTCTGCTTGCGAATCGCACGGTCGTGGTCGTTTTTACCCTGGTACTGCAGCGCGAAGCTCAGACCGTCAACCAGACCGAAGAAGTCAGAGTTACGGTAGGTTGCGACGCCGTTGGTACGACCGGTCATGTAGTTGTCGGTGTAGTTCCAGCCGTCACCGCCCCATTCAACCAGCATATCGGTTGCCGCTTCGACGTCGTAGATCGCGCCGTAGTTACGGCCATAGTCGAATGAACCGTATTCGCCCGCTTTCAGGCCTGCGAACGCCAGACGGGTTTTTGTGGTCTGGGAACCTTCAACATTGGACGCGTCCATGTTGTATTCCCACTGGCCGTAGCCGATCAGCTGATCGTTGATCTGAGTTTCGCCTTTCAGGCCGATACGGGCATAGGTGGTATCGTCGCTGCTGGTGTCGCCATTGGTGGTCCAGACGTGCTCGCCGACCATTTTTCCATAGAAGTCCAGTTTGTTGCCGTTTTTGTTATAGATTTCTGCAGCGTTGGCTGCACCGGCTACCAGCAGGGCAGGGATCACCACTGCCAGAATATTGCGCTTCATCATTATTTATTACCCTCATTAATATTTTTTATATGAACACGTGCCACTGCCGTCAATAAGTTCTGTCAATAAAAACTTACAGAACCATTGATGAGAGTTTGGTGTCTGAAGGCATCTTTCCATCCGCGACAACGTTTCGCTAGCCGGAAAATGCTACGAATATCTCATATGAGTAACAAAACGAAAAATCATGTAACTAAATGTGTATTTAGCGGAACTTTGTGAACTTAATCAAAATTCCGTTCCACCGGATAAGGGCAAACGCCATTACTTATCTATCTATATGAATTATTTATGATTAATTTGGCTAAGCGGCAATTCGTTCATTTTGTGTATTGAATTCGTATTCTTTTTATTCAGTCTCTGTCTTTGCAAGATGTGCGGGTAAAGGTCAAAAAATGAGCAAATTTATCAGCGGTTTTGCTCAGTTATGAACATAAAGTGCGATCTGCATCACCAGGATGCACCGAAACAGTGCGTAACATAATTGTGATTTCCTGGTCTTGATGTTTAAGGTTGTTGAATTTTACTAACAGTAATTGACATAAAAAAAGGCCAGCTTGCGCTGGCCTTTCAGATTGATGTCAGAAAAATTTAGAATGTCGCGTTGCGCGGCGTCCGCGGGAACGGAATAACATCGCGGACGTTCTGCACGCCGGTCACGTAAGCGATGAGGCGTTCGAAGCCCAGACCGAAGCCGGAATGCGGCACGGTGCCGTAGCGACGCAGGTCGCGATACCACCAGTAGTCTTCTTTGTTAAGACCCATCTCTGCCATACGCGCGTCAAGCACGTCGAGACGCTCTTCACGCTGGGAACCGCCGATAATCTCGCCGATGCCCGGCGCCAGAACGTCCATTGCCGCGACGGTTTTACCGTCTTCGTTAAGGCGCATATAGAACGCTTTAATGTCTTTCGGGTAGTTTTTCACCACCACCGGCGCTTTGAAGTGCTCTTCGGCCAGGTAACGTTCGTGCTCAGAGGAGAGATCCACGCCCCAGTACACCGGGTTCTCGAACTGTTTGCCGCAGTTTTCCAGAATGGTGACGGCGTCGGTGTAATCCACCTGGGCAAAATCAGCGGTGATAAAGCGCTGCAGACGGTCGATAGCGTCTTTATCCACGCGCTCGGCGAAGAACTGCATGTCGTCCGCACGCTCTTCCAGTACCGCTTTGAAGACGTACTTGAGCATCGCTTCCGCCAGGCCGGCAACGTCGTTCAGGTTGGCGAAGGCCACTTCCGGCTCCAGCATCCAGAATTCCGCCAGGTGGCGGCTGGTGTTGGAGTTCTCGGCGCGGAAGGTCGGGCCGAAGGTATAAATCTTCGACAGCGCACAGGCGTAGGTCTCGCCGTTCAGCTGGCCGGAAACGGTCAGGAACGACTCTTTACCGAAGAAGTCTTTGTCGAAATCGACTTTGCCCTGATCGTTACGCGGCAGGTTTTCCAGATCCAGCGTCGACACGCGGAACATTTCGCCGGCGCCTTCGGTATCGGAGGCGGTGATCAGCGGGGTGGAAACCCAGAAGAAGCCCTGTTCGTTGAAGAAGCGGTGCAGCGCCTGCGCCAGGGTGTGACGCACGCGGGCTACCGCGCCAATCAGGTTGGTGCGCGGACGCAGGTGCGCTACTTCACGCAGATACTCGATGCTGTGGCGCTTGGCCGCCATCGGGTAGGTGTCCGGGTCTTCCACCCAGCCGGTCACTTCCACGCTGGTCGCCTGGATCTCAAAGCTTTGACCCTGACCCTGAGAAGCCACGACTTTACCGGTGACAATCACCGAGCAGCCGGTGGTCAGACGCAGCACTTCCTGATTGTAATTGGGCAGAGAATTATTAATAACGGCCTGTACAGGATCAAAGCAGGAACCGTCATAGACGGCGAGGAAAGAAAAGCCAGCTTTAGAATCTCGGCGGGTACGCACCCATCCGCGGACCGTGACTTCGCTGTCAACGGCAACGCGGCCCTGGAGTACGTCGGCTACAGGCACAACGCTCATAATAATCTCTCTATGTAGTCCAATAAAAAAGTCTCTTCCCCCAACAGCGGGGGGATATCTATGTTACCTGTCATCTTCCATCAGACAAGTAGATTTCGCACAGGGAAGGGTGGATTTCGGAAATAAATACACCTCCGGGGCGTTCTTTGGCTCCCCATGTCGACTTTTACACGACTTACTCGATAATGACCGTCATTTCCTGCTTCGCATTTTGCATAGACACGATGGTCCGGAAAGACTTGATATTTCCCGAGGCAAAAAAGAGTTCACGGGTTAGCGCTTCGTATTCCGCCATATCACGGACGTTGATCACGAGCAGGAAATCGAAGTCGCCAGTGACATAGTAGACCTGCTGCACTTGCGGACAGGTTACGAAACGCTGTTTATCCTCCTCAAGCAGATCGAGACGTTCATTCTCAATGGTCACCTGCACCATAATGGTGATTGGTCTTCCCACTTTACTGGCGTCCACTAAGCTAACACTGCCTTTAATCACTCCTGCATCCTCCAGTGCAGCGATACGCCGATTGACTGCCGAAGGAGACAGGCTGATCCGATCGGCGATCTCCCGTTGCGACAAGCGATTATTACGCTGCAAGAGCGTAAGAATTTTTTTATCCCATGCGTCAAGTTTCATCATATATCTCGTCCTGCAAGCCTGTGATCAACCTCACTAATGCAACGTTGTTGCGTGAGAGTGATAAAACAGAGTGAAAATTGCGGCGCGATGGGCAACTTTGCGCCAATTAACCGCCGGGCGCAGTGTACCATCACAGGCAGTGGGAAAGCGGTATATCGCGACAAAAAGCCTCTCACATTCTGACTTAACCAATTTAAAGCGACCGTCCTGTCTCAGGCCGCACGGATCCGTGCACCCGTTGTTTAGGCGGAATGGTCGCAAATAACGTTATCGTCGCAGGACGATATGAAAATAGAGGTGCCTGAATAGTGGACACAATTAAATTTCAACTTAACGCCCGGCGGCAGCCCTATGGCCAGGGAGCAGACTTGAGTCTGCTGAATGAAAGCGTGGGGAACGAAGTGCTGGCATTCCATCAAAAATTTCCTGATTACCGGGTCACGCCGCTGCGTAAGCTGGAATTTTTAAGCCAGCGGCTGGGGCTGGGATCGATCCATATAAAAGATGAAGCGCAGCGATTCGGTTTGAATGCGTTTAAAGGATTAGGCGGATCTTATGCGATGGGGAAATATCTCGCCGCTCTGCTTGAGCGAGATATTAATACGTTGAGCTTTGCCGAGCTTAATTCACCAGTGATTAAGGCGCGTATCAAGGACATCGTATTTGTGACTGCTACCGACGGTAACCACGGACGTGGCGTGGCGTGGGCGGCTGAGCAGCTTGGGCTGCGTGCGGTGGTGTATATGCCAAAGGGCTCGTCGCCGGTACGCGCGCAGAATATTCGCCGGCATGGCGCCGAATGCACGATTACTGAACTGAACTACGACGACACAGTTCGGCTGGCGGCCAAAACCGCGCGCGAGCAGGGATGGGTTCTACTCCAGGATACCGCCTGGCAGGGCTACGAGCAGATCCCCACATGGATCATGCAAGGCTATATGACCCTCGCTGTTGAAATCTGGCAGCAGCTGGCAGAAAGCGGAGCGCCGATGCCGACGCATCTGTTTTTACAAGCCGGGGTCGGGTCGTTTGCCGGTAGCATCATGGGATATTTCATCGAAAAGATGCAGCAGCAGGCTCCCACCATCATCATCGTTGAGCCGCACAAGGCGAACTGCCTGTTTCGCTCGGCAACCATTAATGACGGACTGCCGCACAGCGTCGGCGGGGATATGTCAACCCTGATGGCCGGGCTTGCCTGTGGTGAACCTAATATCACCAGCTGGCCAATGCTCCGCGACCATGCCACCTGTTTTATTTCCGCCGACGATTGTCTGGCGGCCAACGGCATGCGCCTGTTGGCCGCTCCGCGACCAGGTACTGACGAACCTTTTGTCTCCGGGGAATCCGGCGCTATTGGCACAGGAGTGCTTTATGCGCTGATGACTCAACCGGCGTATCGCGAGCTTGCCGAATCGCTGCGCCTGAATGCCGATGCACAGGTTCTGTTAATCAGCACGGAAGGAGATACATCACCCGATGTCTATGAAGACATCGTCTGGTTTGGCCGTAATGGTTGAGCGCTATCGACAATAACAAGGGGGCCATCTTACCTACCCTACAAGCCCTCGGTATGACAAGCGTTCTGACTCATAACGAAAACATACGCGCTTTCGCGTCATGCATAGAGAGAATCTGACCGATGAATACTGAAAATATAATTATCAATAAAGGATATTCCGATCCCGCAAAGTGGCATAGCGAAGATACCGTTTGGGTCCTTGGCCTGTTCGGTACCGCCATTGGCGCCGGGGTGCTGTTTCTGCCGATTAATGCCGGAATTGGCGGCTTCTGGCCGCTGCTGATTGTTTTTGTCCTCGCTTTTCCTATTACTTATCTGGCTCACCGCGGTCTGGCGAGATTCATTTACTCTTCCAATACGCCGGAAAGCAGTATTACCGATGTTATTGGCGAGCATTTTGGCGCGCTGGCGGGAAAAGTATTTACCGTCATCTATTTCTTCGCCGTCTATACCATTCTGATTATGTATGCGGTAGCTATCACCAACACCGCGCAGAGCTTTATCACCCACCAGTTGGCAATGGCCGAGCCTCCCCGGTCGCTGGTGGCCATCGTTCTGATCCTCGGGCTGATGTTTATCGTCCGTTTCGGACAGCGTTTGATAATGCGGGTGATGAGCACCCTGGTTTATCCCTTCATCATCTCGCTTATTTTTATGGCACTTTTTCTGATTCCGCACTGGAACGGCGCAATTTTGCAAACCGTAAGCTTCAGCGCCACGGGCGATGAGCAGGGGATCATGTTATCCCTGTGGATGACCTTCCCGGTACTGGTGATGTCGTTTAACCACTATCCCATCATTTCGCCGATGGTGGTGCGCCAGAAGCAGCGTTACGGTCTGGCGCTCGCTGAGGGTAAATGTGCGCAGATCCAGCGCTACGGTATCCTGCTCATGACGGTGGTGGTGCTGTTTTTTGTTCTCAGCTGCGTGTTAAGCCTGTCGCCGCAGCAACTGGCGGAAGCCAAAGCCCAGAATCTGTCGATTTTGTCCTATCTTGCCAATCAGTACGATACACCGATTATTGCCTGGCTATCGCCGATTATCGCCTTTGTCGCTATTACTAAATCATTTCTTGGCCACTACATCGGCGCCTATGAATCGCTGCGCGACCTGATTCTGGAGGCCGCCGCCGCACGCGGGAAAAAACCTGGTATTCGCCTCGTCGACGCGGTCATCCTGGTGTTTATGGTGCTTACCTGCTGGTTCGCCGCGTACAAGAACCCCAGTATCCTCGGTATTATCGAATGCATCAGCGGTCCCACCGGGGCGGCAATTCTGCTGCTGTTGCCTATGTACGCCATTCATAAATTACCGGTGCTTGCCCCCTGGCGCGGTAAAGCGAGCAACGTTTTCGTCACCCTGATCGGTCTTATCACCGTATCTGCCATTTTTTACGGCATGTTCCAATAACCACCATTATTAGCGAGATGTTATATGAGTCATTATCTGCAGATTAACGGCCAACGGCTTATCGATTCCCTGTATGCACTTGGCGAACATGGTGCGCTGCCAGGCGGCGGCGTATGCCGCCTGGCAGCGACTGCCGAAGATAAAGCCGGCAGGGACTTTGTTGTAGCCCGCATGAAGGCGCTGGGCCTGAGCGTGTCAATTGATGCTATCGGCAATGTCACCGGCGTTTATCACGGCGAGGAGACGTTGCCGATGGTGATGATGGGGTCACATATCGATACCGTCGCCACCGGTGGGTTATACGATGGCAACTACGGCGTTATGGCCGGCCTTGAGGTGATTGCCACCCTCCAGGATGCCGGGATCCGCACCCGACGACCGTTGGCGGTAACCTTCTTTACTAACGAGGAGGGGGTGCGATTTCAGCCCGATATGATGGGCAGCGTGGTGTTTGCCGGCGAGTATCCGTTGGCGCAGGCGCTCGCGGCAAAAGATCTCGACGGTATCACGCTCGATGAAGCGCTGCGTAACATTGGTTATAAAGGCGAACGTCAGCCGGGAGATATGGCGGTAGATAGCTACGTTGAGCTGCATATCGAACAGGGACCAATTCTTGATAAAGAGCAGATTGATATTGGCGTGGTTACCGGCGTACAGGGTATTTCGTGGCAGGCATTTACCCTGAGAGGCGTATCGAATCATGCGGGTACTACCCCAATGTCCATGAGACGTGATGCCGGGCTGGCGGCTGCGAAAATCGCTGTTTTTGCCCGTGAGCTGGCGCTAAGCCTTGGTGGTAATCAGGTAGCTACCGTTGGACATTTCAGCGTGAAGCCTAATCTGATCAACGTCATTCCCAACCATGTCGTCATGTCAGTGGATCTCCGCAATACCGATAATGCGATCTTATGTCTGGCGGAGCAGCAATTAGCCGAATTTGTCGCGAAAACGTCGCAGGAAGAGGGCGTGGAGATAACCAGCCGCTCACTGGTGCGCTTTAATCCCGTCATTTTTGCCGATGAGATCGTCAATGCGGTGGAAGCCGAGGCGGAGCGTCAGGCGCTCAGTTACCGACGTTTGCCAAGCGGCGCCGGACACGATGCACAATTTATGGCGTCGGTATGTCCCGCCGGGATGATTTTTGTCCCCTGCGTCGATGGCATTAGCCATAACGTCAAAGAACATAGCGCAGCCAAAGATCTGATTGCTGGCGCCAATGTGCTGCTGCAGGTGGTTTTACAGCGCGCCCAGCGTATGGACTAATGTTTACAGGAGCAGAGAATGAATCAGCAACAGCTAAAGCAGCAGCTTATCGCCTGGCGTCACTATTTGCATGCCCATCCGGAAAGCGCCTTCGAGGAGCAGAATACTTCACGGTTTATTGCCGAAAAGCTCGAAGCTATGGGCATTGAGGTGCACCGCGATATTGGCAAAACCGGGGTGGTGGGGAGATTGAAATGCGGCGACGGGAAGGGCGTTATCGCTATTCGTGCCGATATCGATGCCATTCAATTGACCGAACAGGGAGACTGGTCTTACCGCTCCATGACCGCCGAGCGGATGCACGGCTGCGGACATGATGGTCATACCTGCATTGCGCTGGGCGCGGCGCAGTTGCTATTGCAGCGGCAGAATTTTAACGGCACGGTCTGCTTTGTTTTTCAGCCTGCTGAGGAACCTGGCTATGGCGCCAGAGCGATGATGGACGATGGCGTTATTGAACGCTTTGGCATAGAGGAAATCTACGGTCTGCATAATATGCCGGGTATGAAAGCCGGGACTATCGCCACGCGAGTCGGTGGCATTATGGCCAGTGAAGATAACTTTATTATTCGTATTAAAGGGCAGGGAGCGCATGCGGCGCGGCCGCATATGGCGAAAGATCCGCTGGTCATTGCGGCGGAAATCATCCTGGCTTTGCAGACAATTGTTTCGCGAAATGTTGATCCGAACGTGCCAGCGGTCATTTCCTGTACTGAACTGCACACCGATGGCATCCGCAATGCGATTCCGACGCACGTCGAAATCAAAGGGGATACGCGCAGCTTTGCACCGGAGGTACAGATGCTGCTCGAAGAACGAATGCGTACCATTAGCGAAGCGATTTGCGCGATGCACGGTGCGACGTGCCAGTTCAGCTATACCCATGAATTTGCGCCAACGGTGAACTGGCAGCAATGCGTTGATGTAGCGGTCACCGCTGCGATTAACGTGGTAGGGGCTGAGAAGGTGGACGGCAACGTCGCACAGATGATGATTTCGGAGGATTTTGGCGCTTTTCTGCAAAAAATCCCCGGCTGTTTCATCTTTTTAGGCAACGGCGATAGTTCCAATACACCGTTGCATAATGCCTGCTACGACTTTAATGATGAGATATTGCTAACTGGCGCGGAGTATTTTGCCGAGGTCGTCAGAACCCGTCTGCCGCAGGAGTGATATTGATTGGCCCGATAGCAGAATGCCGTCGGGCCAAGTTTTTTAGCTTGCCTTTTTAATCGGCGGCAGGTCGAACGCTTCGCGCAGGGCGCGGACGAAGGCCTTATCGTGGCAGATAGTTTTCCCCGGGCTGTCGGAGAGTTTCGCCACCGGCTTGCCGTTACATTCCACCAGCTTAATCACGATATTGAGCGGTTTAACCTGCGGCAGATCGCAGGTTAAACGGGTGCCGATCCCAAAGCTGAGCTTCACCCGCGAGGCGAAGTGGCGATACAGATCGACGGCTTTCGCCAGGTCGAGATTATCGGAGAAGACCAGCACTTTGCTCAGCGGATCGATACCCAGCTTCTGATAATGGGCGATAGCTTTTTCTCCCCATTCCACCGGGTCGCCGGAATCGTGGCGCAACCCCTGATAGCGGGTGGCGAATTCCGGACCGAAATCGCGCAGGAACGCATCCATAGTGATGCAGTCGGTCAGCGCGATGCCCAGCTGGTCGGGATACTCTTCCAGCCAGGCGGCAAGGGCCGCCCGCTGGCTGCTGGCAAGGCTGGGGCTGATCTGCTGGTGGGCCTGGAACCACTCATGGGCCTGGGTACCCATCGGGGTTAAATTCAGACGGCGCGCCAGATCGTAATTGCTGGTGCCGACAAACCATGGTTCCTGCTGCAGACGCCGCACAATACCTTCCTGCACCTCGCGTGAGAAACGACGGCGGGTGCCGAAGTCCATCAGACGGAAGGCGCTCATGTCGAGGTCAGCGGTCATGGTGGCGAAGTCGCCTAGCTTATGTTCCAGCGTGTTGAGCGCCTGATCGACGCCCATCTCTGGTGAACGATAGCGATGGACCAACTCGCTTATCACCGCCAGCAGCGGGACTTCCCACATGATGGCTTCCCGCCATGGGCCGGTAAGGCGAATGTTCAGCTTGCCATTGTCATTGCTGACCGTGACCTGGCTCGGGTCATAGCGAAAATCGCGCAGCCAGTTGAGGTAATCCTGGCGAAAAAAGGGAAGGGTGGACAGCCAGCGATATTCATCATCCCGCAGCCTCAGGTCGCGCATGGACTCCACCTGCTCGCGGATCGCGTCGGCATAGATGCCGAGCAGGTCGTCTCCGCGGCAGCGAAACTCCGCCGCCACATGCACATCGCCGTAGCGGTGGAAGACAGCCTGCTGCATGTGCAGCTTATAGGCATCCGTATCAAGCAGCGAGTGCAGTACAGGAGAAGTGAATTGTGTCATGGTGCGCAGTAGCATCCTCTCACTGGAGCGTTCCATCGAAACCAACGCGGAAAATGGAGGCGGAGTATACCTTTATTACCCGACTCTGTCCCGCGATGGCGAGCAATGGTGACGCTGACGGTCATTTGCGAGGCCTAGTTTAATATATTGAACATGGATCACACCACAAGCTTTGCGTCGGGTCGAGGGCATTTCGTGCCGCGAGTGTTAACAAAATGTAGCGATTTCCGTGTTTCACGTTGAAAAGATGAAGATTCTGCATAGCGCGATTGACACAACAGGAATAGACTGGGACGACACTTTACCGAAGATGCTAAAGGTTTTTTATGACACAACAGCCCCAAGCCAAATACCGCCACGACTATCGTGCGCCGGAGTATCTGATTAGCGATATCGATTTGACCTTTGACCTGGATGCCGCAAAAACCGTTGTTACGGCCGAGAGCAAGGTCTCCCGCCACGCGGCTGCGTCTGATGTGCCATTGCGCCTGGACGGCGAAGATCTGACCCTGATCGCTCTGCAGGTGAACGGCCAGCCGTGGAGTGACTATAAAGAAGAAAACAATCAGCTGGTGATCGGCGGCCTGCCGGAGCATTTCACCCTGACCATCGTCAATGAGATCAGCCCGGCGGCGAACACCGCGCTGGAAGGCCTGTATCAGTCAGGCGAAGCGCTGTGCACCCAGTGCGAAGCGGAAGGTTTCCGCCATATCACCTGGTATCTGGACCGTCCGGATGTGCTGGCGCGCTTTACCACCAAAATTATCGCCGATAAAGCGAAATACCCGTTCCTGCTTTCCAACGGCAACCGTATGGCGGAAGGGGAGCTGGAGAACGGTCGTCACTGGGTACAGTGGCAGGATCCGTTCCCGAAGCCGTGCTACCTGTTTGCGCTGGTGGCCGGTGATTTTGACGTCCTGCGCGATTCATTCCGCACCCGCTCTGGCCGCGAAGTGGCGCTGGAGCTGTACGTCGATCGCGGCAACCTCGATCGCGCGCCCTGGGCGATGACCTCGCTGAAAAACTCTATGAAGTGGGATGAGGAGCGCTTTGGCCTCGAGTACGACCTCGATATCTATATGATTGTCGCCGTCGACTTCTTTAATATGGGTGCCATGGAGAACAAAGGACTCAACGTCTTTAACTCCAAATATGTTCTGGCCCGTACCGATACCGCCACCGATAAAGACTACCTCGATATTGAGCGCGTGATTGGTCATGAATATTTCCATAACTGGACCGGCAACCGCGTCACCTGTCGTGACTGGTTCCAGCTCAGCCTGAAAGAGGGGCTGACCGTGTTCCGCGATCAGGAGTTCAGTTCCGACCTCGGCTCACGGGCGGTGAACCGCATCAACAACGTGCGCACCATGCGCGGGCTGCAGTTTGCCGAAGACGCCAGCCCGATGGCGCACCCGATCCGTCCGGATATGGTTATCGAGATGAACAACTTCTACACCCTGACGGTCTATGAAAAGGGTGCCGAAGTGATCCGCATGTTGCACACCCTGCTGGGTGAAGAAAACTTCCAGAAAGGGATGCAGCTGTACTTTGAACGCCATGACGGCAGCGCCGCCACCTGCGACGATTTCGTGCAGGCGATGGAAGATGCCTCTAACGTCGACCTGTCGCACTTCCGCCTCTGGTACAGCCAGTCCGGTACGCCAATCGTCACCGTGCATGACGACTATAATCCGGAGACCGAGCAGTATACGTTGACCATCAGCCAGCGTACGCCGCCGACCGCCGAGCAGGCCGAGAAGCAGCCGCTGCATATCCCGTTTGCCATTGAGCTGTACGATAACGAGGGCAAGGTGATCCCCCTGCAGAAGGGCGGTCACCCGGTACACCCGGTGCTTAATGTGACCCAAGCCGAGCAGACGTTTGTCTTCGATAACGTTTATTTCCAGCCGGTGAAGGCGCTGCTGTGCGAATTTTCAGCGCCTGTGAAACTGGAATACAAGTGGAGCGATCAGCAGCTGACCTTCCTGATGCGTCACGCGCGGAATGATTTCTCGCGCTGGGATGCGGCGCAGAGCCTGCTGGCGACTTACATCAAGCTGAACGTCAACCGCCATCAGCAGGGGCAGCCGCTGTCGCTGCCGGTGCACGTAGCGGATGCCTTCCGCGCCATCCTGCTGGATGAGAAGATTGATCCGGCGCTGGCCGCTGAGATCTTAACCCTGCCGTCAGCCAACGAAATCGCCGAGATGTTCGCGATTATCGATCCGATCGCCATCGCCGCCGTGCGCGAAGCGCTCACCCGCACCCTGGCGAACGAACTGGCGGACGAATTCCTCGCGGTTTATAACGCCAATAAGCTCGACAGCTATCGGGTGGAGCACGCCGATATTGGTAAACGTGCTCTGCGCAATACCTGCCTGCGCTATCTGGCGTTTGCGGAACCGACGCTGGGCGATAAGCTGGTGGCGACGCAGTATCACCAGGCAGATAACATGACCGACGCGCTGGCCGCCCTGTCGGCGGCGGTTGCCGCTGAGTTGCCGTGCCGCGATGCGCTGATGCAGGAGTACGATGACAAATGGCATCAGGACGGTCTGGTGATGGATAAGTGGTTTATCCTGCAGTCCACCAGCCCGGCAGCCAACGTGGTGGAAACCGTGCGCGGTCTGCTGAACCACCGTTCGTTCAGCATGAGCAACCCGAACCGTGTGCGCTCGTTAATCGGCGCTTTCGCCAGCAGCAACCCGGCGGCGTTCCATGCTGAAGATGGCAGCGGCTATCAGTTCCTGGTGGAGATGCTGACCGAGCTTAACCAGCGTAACCCGCAGGTGGCGTCGCGCCTGATTGAGCCGTTGATTCGTCTGAAGCGTTATGATGAGAAGCGACAGGCGCTGATGCGCGCCGCGCTGGAGCAGCTGAAGGGGCTGGAGAATCTCTCTGGCGACCTGTTCGAGAAAATCAGTAAGGCGCTGGCGTAACGGTGCCATAACCCCGGATTGCGGCGCGCCTTGCGCCCTGTCCGGGTTACCCGTTAGCGTGGTGATGTTGTCGGGCGGCGCGATGCTTACCCGACCTGGAATACACGGCTGATTTGGCGTTGGTAGCCCGGCTGTGCAACGCGCGAGCCGGGGACATGTCGGATGACGATATGCCCCCGTTCAGACAGCGGACAGTTACTCCGGTCAGCCATGACTAAACAAACGCGGCGCACGCTCGCTGTCGCCGCGTTTCATCACCCGATCCAGTACTTCAGCCTCCAGCTCGGCCAGCTTCGCCGAACCGGTGCGCCGCGGTCGTGGGATATCCACGCTTAAATCGAGGCCAATCTTCTTCTCTTCAATTAACAGTACCCGATCGGCCATGGCCACCGCTTCACTGACGTCGTGCGTGACCAGCAGGACCGTAAAGCCATGCTCCTGCCACAGGGAGACGATCAGCTCCTGCATCTCCAGACGGGTGAGGGCATCCAGCGCCCCCAGCGGTTCGTCCAGCAGCAGCAGGCGCGGGCGATGGATCAGCGCGCGGGCCAGCGCAACGCGCTGCTTCTGCCCACCCGACAGCGCGGCCGGCCACTCCTGTGCGCGGCTTTCAAGTCCGACGCTGGCCAACGCCTGCAGGGCGGCGTCGCGCCAGGCGCCTTTTAGCCCCAGCCCCACGTTATCAATCACTGTTTTCCACGGCAGCAGGCGCGCATCCTGAAACATCATCCGGGTGTCGTCCTGGATCGCCGCCAGGGGCGTCGCGCCAGCCAGCAGTTCGCCGGCGTTTGGTTTTTCCAGACCTGCCAGCAGGCGCAGCAGGGTACTTTTGCCGCCGCCGCTGCGGCCCACCACCGCCACAAACTGGCCGCTGGGAATATGCAGATCCAGCTCGTTAAGAATGGTGTTGTCGCCATAGCGTTTCGTCACCCCGTTCAGCAGCAGCGGGATACCTGGGTTGAGACGGGCAGTGTTCATGCGTTATCCTCCTGAAGATGATACGCCGGATTCCAGCGCAGCCAGAGCCGTTCCAGCAGCTGGGCGCAGACGTCGGCCAGTTTGCCAAGGATGGCGTAAAGAATGATCGCCACTACCACCACGTCGGTTTGCAGAAATTCACGCGCATTCATCGCCAGATAACCGATGCCGGCATTCGCCGAGATAGTTTCGGCGACAATAAGCGTCAGCCACATCAGACCAAGGGCAAAACGCACGCCGACCATAACTGAGGGCAGGGCGCCGGGTAATATCACGTGACGGAACAGGGCGAAGCCGGATAAGCCATAGCTGCGCGCCATCTCAACCAGCCCACGGTCAATATTGCGGATCCCGTGCCAGGTGTTGATATAGATCGGGAACAGGGTGCCCAGCGAGACAAGGAAGATCTTGGCGGTCTCATCGATGCCGAACCACAAGATCACCAGCGGGATCAGCGCCAGATGCGGGACATTGCGCAGCATCTGGATCGAGGTATCCAGCAGACGCTCGCCCCAGCGAGACAGGCCGCTGATCAGGCCGAGTATTAGCCCGATCGAGCCGCCGATGGCGAAGCCGACCAGCGCCCGCCATGAGCTGATGGCCAGATGCTGCCACAGCTCACCGCTGGCCGAGAGGGTCCAGAACGCTTTCAATACCCCCTCCGGCGAGGGCAGCACCCGCGTCGACAGCCAGCCGACGGACGAGGCCAGCTGCCAGACAATGACCGTCCCTACCGGCAGCAGCCAGGGGGCGAGGCGTAACAACAGGGGATGGGTTGATTTTGCCATCACGGTCTCCTCAGCTTTGCGCTACTTTACGCGGAATAAACTCGTTGGCGACCGCTTCCCCCTGCAGGCGCAGGTTTTGCGGCTGCGGGATGGACGGCACCGCGACGTCAAGCAGGGGGAACAGCAGCTCTCCGACCCGGTACGCCTCTTCCAGATGCGGATAGCCGGAAAAGATAAAGCTATCGATACCCAGCGCGGCGTATTCATTGATCCGTTCGGCTACGGTGGCGGCATCGCCCACCAGCGCGGTCCCGGCGCCGCCGCGCGCTAAACCCACGCCAGCCCACAGGTTGGGGCTGATTTCCAGCTTATCGCGTCGCCCGTTGTGCAGGGCCGCCATCCTTTGCTGGCCGACGGAGTCGGTTCTGGCGAAAGCCGCCTGGGCGCGGGCGATCGTCTCGTCGTCAAGATGGGAGATAAGGCTGTCCGCCGCCTGCCACGCTTCCTCGTTGGTTTCCCTGACGATCACGTGCAGACGGATGCCAAAACGCACCTGGCGACCATGCCGGGCGGCTTTCTCTCGCACCTGAGCTATTTTCTCTGCCACCTGGGCCGGCGGTTCTCCCCAGGTAAGATAAAGATCGACCTGCTCAGCGGCCAGCTCCTGCGCCACCTCAGACGAGCCGCCGAAATAGAGCGGTGGACGCGGCTGCTGCAGTGGCGGAAACAGCAGTTTGGCGTCGCGAACGCGCTGATGCTTGCCGTTAAAGGTGACGGTTTCTCCCTCCATCAGCTTGCGCCAGATGTGGGTAAATTCAGCCGAGGCCTCGTAGCGCTCGGTGTGGTCGAGGAAGACGCCGTCGCCTGCCAGTTCGGCAGGATCGCTGCCGGTGACCAGATTGAACAGCGCCCGGCCGTTTG
The DNA here is from genome assembly GCF_018223925.1 of Klebsiella sp. 10. Lineage (NCBI taxonomy): Bacteria > Pseudomonadati > Pseudomonadota > Gammaproteobacteria > Enterobacterales > Enterobacteriaceae > Klebsiella > Klebsiella sp. 10. The sequence continues at coordinate 25,056 of NZ_JAGRRB010000009.1, read as the reverse complement.
ACAGCCGGTCCAGGGTCGCCGCCTGACGCGCGGCCACCGTCGGCGATACCACGCTTGGCCTGAGAGCGACAAGGAACTTCAGCCGCTGCGTCACCGGGATCATTGAGGCCGCGACCAGCCACGCATCCTCACAAGAGCGTCCGGTCGGGATCAGCACGCCGGTGAAGCCCAGCCGATCCGCCGTCTGCGCGATTTGCTGCAGATAGCCATAATCGACCGGACGGGCACCCTCTTCGGTACCCAGATAACGACCATCACCATGGGTCGGTAAAAACCAGAACATATTCAGACTCATGATTTCGCTCCTTGTGTGGCGGTGGGCTGCCAGATGCGGGCCCGGATATCAACTTTTTTTGGCACCAGCTTGTTCTCGTAGAACAGGTCTGCCGTCTGCTGCTGGCGAGCGGCGGTTTCGGCGCTCACCGGGGTAACCGCGGTGGGGGGACGATGGTCCAGATAGCTGGCGATCACCGCCTCCGGTAAGCCCATCGTTTTCGCCAGCAGCGTAATGCTTTGCGCGCGTTGGCTGTGGGTCAGGGCATCGGCCTGAGTAAAGGTGTCGAGTACGCCTTCAATGAAAGCGCCATTGCGTTCAGCGTAGGGCCGGGAAGCAAGATAGAAGGATCCCGTCTGTTTCAGATCGGTTCCGTCAGTGAGTACCCGGGCGCCGCCCTGCAGCAGCGCGGCGGAGTAGTACGGATCCCAGATGGCCCATGCGTCGACATTGCCCTGCTGGAAGGCGGCGCGCGCATCGGCGGGAGCAAGGTAAACCGGCTGAATATCGCTAAATTTCAGACCTGCGAGCTGCAGGGCGCGCAGCAGCAGATTGTGGGAGCTGGAGCCTTTCTGGAAAGCGACCTTTTTCCCTTTTAACTCAGCAACGTTATGAATCGGGCTGCCCTGCGCCACCAGGATCACCTCCGCCTTGGGCTTGGGCGGCTCCGCGCCGATATAGACCAAATCGGCGCCTGCCGCCTGGGCAAAGATAGGCGGAATATCGCCGGTACTGCCGATATCAATGCTGCCGACGTTCAGCGCCTCCAGCATCTGCGGACCGGCCGGGAACTCAATCCACGAGATATGGGTTTGCGGATAGCGCTGCTCCAGCAGCTGATGGCTCTTCGCCAGCACCATGCTGACGCTGCCTTTCTGGTAGCCGATGCGCAGAGCGTCAGGCGCCGCCGGGGCGGCGTGACCCAGCGTAGAGAATAGCAGCAGTCCGCCCAGAGTCAGGGCGCGGAGAGGATTAAGCATGCTCCACCCCACGCAGAGATGTTAACGACGGCGCACGGCTGCTGGGGCGATGCAGCGCCTGCCAGAAGGTCTCCAGGGCGTCATCAAGGCGCCGCTGCAGATTCGCGGTAAACTGCGGCTTATGCTGGTAATCGGTCACCTGGCTGTCATCAGCGAAGACGCCATGGAGGATCTCCTGGGCCTTGAGGGCATTCAGCACTGGCTTCAGCGCGTAGTCCACTGCCAGCATGTGAGCGATGGTGCCGCCGGTGGCCAGCGGCAGCACAATTTTGCCCTCCAGCGCTCGCTCAGGCAGCAGGTCGAGCAGCGTTTTCAGCGCGCCGGAGAACGAGGCTTTATACACCGGCGTGGCGATGATCAGGCCATCAGCCCCGGCCAGCTGTTCATTGAGCGTCTGCAGCGCCGGGTTGTCAAAACGAGCGTACAGGAGGTCTTCCGGGGCAAAGTTCTGCAGATGCCAGTGGCAGACTTCGATATCGGCGGCGGTGAGCGTCTCTCTGGCGTATTCCAGCAAGGCGCTGGAACGGGAAGGGTAACGCGGGCTGCCCGCAAGCGTAATGACGCGCATCTCTCTCTCCTTATAACTAAATGTTTGCATTTATCTATAATTGATAACATTTATAGTGAGTGTGACAGAGGGCCATTATTTCCCTAAATGATTTATCCGCGGTTAGATAGCCGAAAAGCGCATAATGGCGCGCGGGGTAGGTAATCGTTTGCGCTGATGGGGGATTTTTTGTCGCAGGTCAATTCCCTTTCCGCAACAGATCGCACATAATACGCCCCCGGTTTGCACACCGGGAATCCAGGAGAGTTCATGTACTACCCCTTCGTTCGTAAAGCCCTTTTTCAGCTCGATCCTGAGCGCGCTCATGAAGTTACCTTTCAACAATTACGCCGTGTCACCGGGACGCCGCTGGAAATGCTGGTTCGCCAGAAGGTACCGGCCAGGCCAGTCACCTGCATGGGGCTAACCTTTAAAAACCCGCTGGGTCTGGCGGCCGGGCTGGATAAAAATGGGGAATGCATTGACGCGCTGGGCGCGATGGGGTTTGGTTCGATTGAGATCGGCACCGTGACGCCGCGTCCGCAGCCGGGCAACGATAAGCCAAGGATCTTCCGTCTGGTTGATGCCGAGGGATTGATCAACCGCATGGGCTTTAATAACCATGGCGTCGATAACCTGGTTGAGAACGTGAAAAAGGCGCATTTTGACGGCGTGCTGGGTATCAATATCGGCAAAAATAAAGATACGCCGGTTGAGCACGGGAAAGATGATTACCTGATTTGTATGGAAAAAGTCTATCCGTACGCCGGGTATATCGCCATTAATATCTCCTCGCCGAATACCCCAGGGCTGCGCACGCTGCAATACGGCGAAGCGCTGGATGATTTACTCTCCGGTATTAAAAATAAGCAGCTCGAGCTGCAGCAGAAGCATCAAAAATATGTCCCGGTCGCCGTAAAGATCGCGCCGGATCTTTTACCTGAGGAATTGATCCAGGTTGCCGATAGCCTCGTGCGTCATAATATTGATGGCGTGATTGCAACCAATACCACCCTCGATCGTTCCCTGGTTCAGGGAATGAAACATTGCGATGAGACAGGCGGGCTTAGCGGTCGTCCATTACAATTAAAAAGCACTGAAATTATCCGTATGCTCTCCGCTGAGCTGAATGGCCGTTTGCCTATCATCGGCGTGGGCGGCATTGATTCGGTGATTGCCGCGCGGGAAAAGATTGCCGCTGGGGCATCGCTGGTGCAGATCTATTCTGGATTTATTTTTAAAGGTCCGCCGCTGATTAAAGAAATTGTTACCCACATCTAATCTTTTCCTCCTCTGAATCCCACCCAGGGCTTTATTTCCGGCCCTGGTTGTTTTATATTCCCTCACTGTTGCTTATTTAAACATTTTAGACTTTTCTTAATTTTAGAAAATATTCTGCGGTAAGTCGCAACAACTTTGCAGAGGCGTATGAAAGGGGACAGGGGGAAAAATGCGGATTAAACCTGACGATAACTGGCGTTGGTATTACGATGAAGAGCACGACCGCATGATGCTCGATCTGGCCAATGGCATGTTATTTCGCTCGCGCTTCGCCCGGCGCATGCTGACTCCGGATGCCTTTGCCCCTTCGGGATTTTGCGTTGATGACGCCGCGCTCTATTTCTCTTTTGAAGAAAAATGTCGCGATCTCGAGCTATCGAAAGAGCAGCGGGCGGAATTAGTCCTTAACGCGCTCACCGCCATCCGTTTTCTCAAACCGCAGATGCCGAAAAGCTGGCACTTTATCGCCCATACCCATCACTGGCAGCCGAGCGGCGGCGACGCCGCCTGCGTTTGGCTGAGCGATACCGGCGAGCAGGTGAATTTACTGGTGGTGGAGCCGGGCGATAACGCCGCGCTCTGTCTGTTGGCTCAGCCGGGTCTCACCCTTGCCGGCCGCGTCATGCAGCTGGGCGATGTCATTAAAATCATGAATGACAGACTGCAGCCGGCGCAGAGCGCGGTCAGCTACAGTCTGGGGCAGGCGGTTTAAGGCGCCAGGCGTAGCGCTGTTTTCGGTACACAGCTGCAGGCGAGAATAGTGCCATCCCCGGCAACCGCGTTTTTCTTTAACGGACTCACTTCTCCCTCTTCCAGCCGGATGCGGCAGCTGCCGCAGATCCCCGCCCGACACGAATAGGGTACGCGAATGCCCTGTTGTTCCAGTTGCTCCAGCAGCACCTGCTGGTTATTGCCGGTAAACTGTTGACCCTGCCATTCGATGGCAACCGTAGCCTGCTGCTGCGCCTCGGGAGCCGGGGTATCGTCGCTTTCACCTGCCCCGTAGGCTTTCGCCGGGCCGCGGGTAAGGATTTCCACTTCATCTCCCACCCGGATCACCCCGCTGTTGCGGGCAATCAGGTTCTGGCCGAAATCGACATCGCCATTGTCCAGCGCGGTACGAAAACGCTTTAAGGTTTCCAGCGGCTCCCCGGCGGGATGCTTCTGACCGCGCTCCGGGCTGACGGTGGTAAAAATGCAGCGGCTGCACGGCTTAGCGACGTCAAACACCACCTCGCCGATGCGGATCACTTTCCAGCTATCTTCATCCCAGGCCGCCGCGCCGGTGACCACAAGGTTAGGGCGAAACTGTTCTATGCTTACGCTGGCCGGGCAGCGCTGTTGCAGATCGCGCAGGGAGGCCTCGTTAGCCAGCAGGTAAGGGTAGCCGTCGGCGAAGGAGAGCGGCACCGCATCATGGCGCTTTACCCGGCGGGTTAGCTGCGGCCCCAGCCAGCGCAGCTGGACATCGCGCTTGAAAAAGCCGCTGAGCCACTGGTTAACGGCGGCGGGCGCGATGAGGGCGGTAAAATGGTTGCCCCAGACTTCGGTCGGCTCGGCCTGCGTGGCGAAATCGCTAAAACGCACCACGGCGCTGCTGCCGTCCGGTGCGGTCAGGTGAAGGCCATCATGCAGCGGCGCCGGAATAAATTTCACCATTTGCGGAAACTGGCGAGCGGTAATAAAGGTCCCGTCGGTTTCGGTGACCATAAACAGGCGATCGAAGGCCAGGCCGCTGATATCAGCAAAGGCGTGGGTCAGGCCCATGCCGCGCATGGATTTAACAGGATGAATAAAAAGTCGCGATAGCGTTACCATACGCTGCCTCCGGGTTCCAAAAATAAGCCTATAACTTTATGACATAGGGCACATATTGGCTATAATGCGCACCAATTTTCTTTAAGTAAAAGTGACGATATGAATTCTCTGTTTGCCAGTACGGCTCGTGGGCTGGAAGAGCTGTTAAAAACTGAACTGGAAGGGCTTGGCGCGACGGACTGCCAGGTAGTCCAGGGCGGGGTCCATTTTCAGGGGGATACGCGCCTGCTGTATCAAAGCCTGATGTGGAGCCGGCTGGCTTCGCGCATCATGCTGCCGCTGGGCGAATGTCGCGTATACAGCGATCTGGATCTGTACCTCGGCGTACAGGCCATTCCGTGGACGGAGATGTTCAACCCTGGCGCCACCTTCGCGGTGCATTTTAGCGGCCTCAATGACGAGATCCGTAACAGCCAGTACGGCGCGCTGAAGGTTAAAGACGCCATTGTCGACAGCTTCACCCGTAAGAATCTACCGCGCCCGAACGTCGATCGTGAGTCGCCCGATCTGCGGATCAACGTCTGGCTGAACAAAGAGACGGCGCACATCTCGCTGGATCTGAGCGGCGAAGGCCTGCACCTGCGCGGCTATCGCGATGGTACCGGAATGGCGCCGATCAAAGAAAATCTCGCGGCGGCGATCGTCATGCGCTCTGGCTGGGTACCGGGTACGCCGCTGCTCGATCCGATGTGCGGCTCCGGTACCCTGCTGATTGAAGCGGCGATGCTGGCGACCGACCGCGCGCCGGGCCTGCACCGCGGCCACTGGGGCTTTGGCGGCTGGGCGCAGCACGATGACGGCATCTGGAAAGAGGTGAAGGCGGAAGCGCAAACCCGCGCTCGTCAGGGATTGGCAGCGTATGAGTCACGCTTCTACGGCTCAGACGTCGACGCGCGCGTAATCGAGCGCGCGCGCCGCAACGCCCGCCGCGCCGGCATTGGCGAGCTGATCGATTTTGACGTGAAAGACGTCGCCCAACTGAACAACCCGCTGCCGAAAGGCCCGTACGGGACGGTGATCAGTAACCCGCCGTACGGCGAACGTCTGGAAAGCGAGCCAGCGCTGATCGCTCTGCACAGCCTGCTTGGCCGGATAATGAAAAGTCAGTTCGGCGGCTGGAACCTGTCGGTATTCAGCGCTTCGCCGGAGCTGCTGAGTTGCCTGCAGCTGCGTGCCGACAAGCAGTTTAAAGCCAAGAACGGCCCGCTGGACTGCGTGCAGAAGAATTATCACCTGGCGGAGAGCGAAGGCGGCAAGCCGGCGATGCTGGCGGAGGATTTTGCTAACCGTCTGCGTAAGAACCTGAAGAAGTTTGAAAAATGGGCCCGCCAGGAAGGAATCGAATGCTATCGCCTGTACGATGCTGATCTACCGGAATACAACGTGGCCATTGACCGCTATGCCGACTGGGTGGTGGTCCAGGAGTATGCCCCGCCGAAAACCGTCGACGCGCATAAGGCGCGCCAGCGTCTGTTCGACATCATCGCTGCGACTATCGCCGTACTGGACATGGCGCCTAACAAGCTGGTGCTGAAAACCCGTGAACGGCAGAAGGGGAAAAACCAGTATCAGAAGATGGCGGAGAAGGGCGACTTTATTGAGGTACAGGAGTATAACGCGCGCCTGTGGGTCAACCTCACCGACTACCTGGATACCGGTCTGTTCCTCGACCACCGTATCGCCCGTCGCATGCTCGGCCAGATGAGTAAAGGTAAGGACTTCCTGAACCTGTTCTCCTATACCGGCAGCGCCAGCGTCCACGCAGGCCTCGGCGGTGCGCGATCCACCACCACGGTGGATATGTCACGCACCTACCTGGAGTGGGCGGAACGCAACCTGCGTCTCAATGGCCTGACCGGCCGCGCGCATCGCCTGATGCAGGCGGACGTGCTGGGTTGGCTGCGGGAGAGCACCGAGCAGTTCGATCTGATCTTTATCGATCCGCCGACCTTTTCCAACTCCAAACGAATGGAAGATGCGTTTGACGTCCAGCGCGATCACATTCGCCTGATGACCGATCTAAAACGTCTGCTGCGTAAAGGCGGCACCATTATGTTCTCGAATAACAAACGCGGTTTCCGTATGGATCATGACGGGCTGGCGGCGCTTGGCCTGAAGGCGCAAGAGATTTCGCAAAAAACGCTGTCGCAGGATTTTGCCCGCAACCGTCAGATCCACAACTGCTGGCTGATTACCGCAGCCTGAAAGGAATAAATAATGTCACTGATTAGTATGCACGGCGCCTGGCTTTCCTTCAGCGATGCGCCGCTGCTGGATAATGCCGAGCTGCATATTGAAGATAACGAACGCGTCTGCCTCGTCGGACGCAACGGCGCCGGTAAATCTACCCTGATGAAGATCCTCAACCGCGAACAGGGGCTGGATGACGGACGCATCATTTATGAACAGGACCTGATCGTGGCGCGTCTGCAGCAGGATCCGCCGCGGAACGTTGCTGGTACGGTGTACGATTTTGTCGCCGAAGGGATCGCCGAGCAGGCGGCTTATCTGAAAGCCTACCATGACGTGTCGCATCAGGTGATGACCGATCCGAGCGACAAAAATTTAAATGAACTGGCGCGCCTGCAGGAGCAGCTCGATAACCTGGGACTATGGCAGCTGGACAGCCGCATTAACGAAGTGATTGAGCAGCTGGGCCTTGACGCCAATGCGCAGCTGGCGTCGCTGTCCGGTGGCTGGCTACGTAAAGCGGCGCTGGGCCGCGCCCTGGTCAGTGGGCCGCGCGTGCTGCTGCTGGATGAGCCCACTAACCACCTCGATATCGAAACCATCGACTGGCTGGAAGGGTTCCTGAAAACCTTTAAAGGCACGATTATCTTTATTTCGCATGACCGTTCCTTTATCCGCAATATGGCGACGCGCATTGTCGACCTCGATCGTGGCAAGCTGGTGACCTATCCGGGAAATTACGATCAGTATCTCCTCGATAAAGAAGAAGCCCTGCGGGTCGAAGAACTGCAGAATGCGGAATTTGACCGCAAGCTGGCCCAGGAAGAGGTGTGGATCCGTCAGGGTATCAAAGCGCGCCGGACCCGTAACGAAGGCCGAGTCCGCGCGCTGAAGGCGATGCGCCGCGAGCGCGGTGAGCGTCGGGAAGTGATGGGCAGCGCGAAGATGCAGGTTGAGGAGGCTTCCCGTTCCGGCAAAATCGTCTTTGAGATGGAAAACGTCAACTATCAGGTTGACGGCAAAGTGCTGGTGAAGGATTTCTCCGCACAGATCCAGCGCGGCGACAAGATCGCCCTGATCGGCCCCAACGGCTGCGGGAAAACCACGTTGCTGAAGCTGATGCTCGGCCAGCTGCAGGCCGACAGCGGGCGGATCCATGTTGGCACCAAGCTGGAGGTCGCCTACTTCGACCAGCACCGCGCGGAGTTGGATCCGGATAAAACGGTGATGGACAACCTGGCGGAAGGCAAACAGGAGGTAATGGTTAACGGTAAGCCACGCCATGTGCTGGGTTATCTACAGGACTTCCTGTTCCATCCGAAACGAGCGATGACCCCGGTACGTGCGCTTTCCGGAGGGGAACGTAACCGCCTGCTGCTGGCCCGGCTGTTCCTGAAACCCAGCAATCTGCTGATCCTTGATGAACCGACTAACGACCTCGATGTTGAAACGCTGGAGCTGCTGGAAGAGCTGATCGATGGTTATCAGGGGACCGTGATGCTGGTGAGCCACGATCGTCAGTTTGTCGACAATACCGTGACCGAGTGCTGGATCTTCGAAGGCGGCGGTCGTATTGGCCAGTACGTCGGCGGCTATCACGACGCCCGCGGTCAGCAGGCCCAGTCTTTGGCGCAAAAGCAGACGGTCGTTAAAAAAACGACGGAAGTCGCTCAGCCAAAAGCAGAAACTGTCAAACGCGGCGGGAACAAACTAAGCTATAACCTGCAGCGCGAGCTGGAACAACTGCCGCAGAAGCTGGAGGCTCTCGAGGCCGAACTGCAGACGCTGCAGGATCAGGTTGCCGATCCCGATTTCTTCGGGCAACCGCACGATCGCACGCAGCAGGTGCTGGCGCAGCTGGCCGAAGCGGAGCAGGCGCTGGAAGCGGCCTTTGAACGCTGGGAATATCTCGAAGGATTAAAGAACGGCGCCTGAGCCGAGGAGTTGTCATGTGCGATCATCATCATGCTGCGCGACATATTCTATGTCCCCAATGTGATTTGCTGGTGGCTTTGCCGCAGCTTGAGCATCGCCAGAAAGCCGCCTGCCCGCGCTGCGGTACAACGTTAACCACCACGTGGGACGCGCCTCGCCAGCGTCCCACGGCGTATGCGCTGGTCGCGCTGTTTATGCTGCTGCTGGCCAACCTGTTCCCTTTTATCTATATGAAAGTGGGCGGCATCAGTAGCGAAATAGAGCTGCTGGAAATTCCCAACGTACTGTTTACCGAGGATTACGCCAGTCTCGGGACTTTCTTTTTACTCTTTGTTCAATTAGTGCCGGCGTTTTGCCTGGTCACCATTTTGCTGCTGGTTAATCGGGTCAGAATGCCTGCCGGCCTGAAGACGTTCCTTGCGCGAATTCTCTTTCAACTGAAAACCTGGGGCATGGCGGAGATCTTTCTTGCCGGCGTACTGGTGAGCTTCGTCAAGCTGATGGCCTACGGTGATATCGGCATCGGTCTGAGCTTTGTTCCCTGGTGTATGTTTTGCCTGCTGCAGTTACGTACTTTTCAGTGCGTCGACCGCCGCTGGCTATGGGATGATATTGCCCCCATGCCGGCCATTACCCAGCCGCTGAAGGTCGGGGTGACCGGTATCCGTCAGGGGCTGCGCTCCTGTGCCTGCTGTACGGCGGTGTTGCCGGTCGATCAGACCGTCTGCCCGCGCTGTAACAGTAAAGGAACGGCGCGGCGCAAAAATAGCCTGCAGTGGACGCTGGCGCTGCTGGTGACGTCATTTATCCTTTATCTCCCTGCCAACATTATGCCGATCATGATCACCGATCTGCTGGGCGATAAAATGCCATCGACCATTATGGCCGGGGTGATTTTACTGTGGAGTGAAGGTTCATATCCGGTGGCGCTGGTGATCTTTATCGCCAGTATTATGGTGCCGACGCTGAAGATGATCGCTATCGCCTGGTTATGCTGGAACGCCAACGGCAACGGCGCGCGAGATTCGGAGCGCATGCATCTGATCTATGAGGTGGTGGAATTTGTTGGCCGCTGGTCAATGATTGACGTTTTTGTCATCGCCGTGCTTTCTGCGCTGGTCCGCATGGGAGGGTTAATGAATATCTATCCAGCCATCGGCGCGGTCATGTTTGCGCTGGTGGTGGTGATGACCATGTTTTCAGCCATGACGTTTGATCCCCGTTTACTGTGGGATCGTGAGCCAGATTCAAGCCATGAGGAAATACAACAACATGGAAAATAAGAGCGGAGAAGCGAAAGTGCAGAAGGTGAAGAACTGGTCACCGGTGTGGATCTTCCCTATCGTCACTGCGCTGATCGGGGCATGGATCCTGTTTTATCATTACAGCCATCAGGGGCCTGAGGTCACGCTGATCACCACCAATGCGGAAGGGATTGAAGGGGGAAAAACCCGGATCAAGAGCCGCAGCGTAGACGTTGGGGTGGTGGAGAGCGCGACGCTGACCGACGATCTCACCCACGTGGAAATCAAAGCCCGCCTCAATTCCGGGATGCAGAAGCTGCTGCACGACGATTCCGTCTTCTGGGTGGTAAAGCCGCAGGTTGGGCGCGAGGGGATCAGCGGTCTTGGGACATTGTTGTCCGGGGCCTATATTGAACTGCAGCCGGGAACGAAAGGTTCGGTGCCAGCGCAGTATCCGCTACTGGATTCTCCGCCGCTGGCCTCGCCGGATGCCAAGGGGATCCGTATTCTGCTGGAAAGCAGCAAGGCGGGCCAGCTGTCGCCGGGCGATCCGGTGTTGTTCCGCGGCTATCGCGTGGGGTCAGTGGAAACCAGCACCTTCGACACGCAGAAACGTCGTATAACTTACCAGCTGTTCATCAATGCGCCTAACGATCGCCTGGTGACCACCAACGTTCGTTTCTGGAAAGACAGCGGGATCGCTGTAGATTTGACCTCGGCGGGGATGCGCGTCGAGATGGGCTCGCTGTCGACGCTGTTTGGCGGCGGGGTGAGCTTCGATATTCCTGAAGGACTGGACCTCGGCGAGCCGGTGGCGAATAAAACGGAATACCATCTGTTTGACGATCAGAAGAGCATCCAGGATTCAGTCTTTACCGAGCATATCGATTACGTCATGTTCTTCAAAGACTCGGTTCGCGGCCTGCAGCCGGGCGCGCCGGTGGAGTTCCGCGGTATCCGTCTGGGCACCGTCGGCAAAGTGCCGTTCTTTATTCCGGGGCTGAAGCAGCGTTTGAACGATGACTATCGTATTCCAGTGGAAGTGCGGGTTGAACCGCAACGGCTGATTAATCAGCTTGGCGGCGATCCGAATATTCGCGCCCACATTGACGATCTGATCAACCGCGGACTGCGCGGCTCGCTGAAAACCGGTAACCTGGTGACCGGCGCGCTGTATATCGATCTCGACTTCTATCCGAAGGCGCCCCCGCGCGGGAAAATACAGGAGTTTAACGGCTATCCGATTATCCCGACCATCAGCGGTGGACTGGCACAGATCCAGCAGCGTCTGATGGATGCGCTGGATAAGATTAATAACCTGCCGATTAATCCGCTGCTGGAGCAGGCGACCAGCACCCTGGCGCAGAGCGAGAAGACGATGCAGCACGTGCAGACCACGCTGGATAATCTGAACAAGATCACCTCCAGCCAGTCAATGCAGCAGCTGCCCGCCGATATGCAGACGACGCTGCGTGAACTGAACCGTAGCATGCAGGGCTTCCAGCCGGGCTCTGCGGCCTACAATAAGATGGTGGCCGATATGCAGCGTCTGGATCAGGTGCTGCGTGAGCTGCAGCCGGTTCTGAAAACGCTAAATGATAAGAGCAATGCGCTGGTATTTGAGGCGAAGGATAAAAAAGATCCACAGCCGAAGGGAGCGAAATAATGAAAAAATGGTTACTGGCGGCAGCCGTATGCGTACTGACGGCGTGCAGTAGCGGCGGGGAAAGCAAGACATACTATCAGCTACCGGTTGTGCAGGGCGGCGCGCAGAGCGCCGCCAGTCAGGGGGCACGTCTGCTGTGGGTAGAGCAGGTCAGCATCCCGGATTATCTGGCGGGTAACGGGGTGGTCTATCAGACCACCGACGTGCAGTATGTGATCGCCAATAATAATCTGTGGGCCAGTCCGCTGGATCAGCAGCTGCGCACTACGCTGGTGGCAAATCTCAGCCAGCAGTTGCCCGGCTGGGTAGTGTCGTCCCAGCCGCTGGGGAGCGAGCAGGATACCCTCAACGTTGCGGTCAATGGCTTTCATGGTCGCTATGACGGGCGGGTTATCGTTAGCGGTGAGTGGCTGCTGAAGCATCAGGGACAGCTGATTAAGCGCCCGTTTAACATCGTCCTCAGGCAGGAACAGGATGGTTATGACGCGATGGTCAAGACCCTGGCGCAGGCGTGGAGCCAGGAGGCGGCTGCCATTGCCAGCGAGCTTAATCGTCTGCCATAAGTAAAATTCATCATAATGATCTGCCGCGTGGTTCACCTGGGCCGCGCGGCATTTTTTTTTGCCAGGTCAGTTCGTTACCGGCGGCTACGCCGAGCGAACAAAAAATGAACTCTTATATAGGTCACAAATATGACACTGGCGTGAATTTTGCGCATTGACGTTGCCTTCTTTTCGCGGTATTCGTAACCCGTGGCTGCACAATTTGCGACCACTGTTTTCTTTTCCACCAGATCAAAGAATGAGGGAAACGAGGCATGAAGAGACAAAAACGAGATCGCCTGGAACGGGCACACCAACGCGGATATCAGGCGGGTATCGCGGGAAGATCGAAAGAAATGTGTCCATACCAGAGCCTGAATCAACGCTCATGGTGGCTGGGAGGCTGGCGAGAAGCCATGGAGGACAGGGTACTAACGGCCTGACACTGTCTCTTTAAAAAAGAAGCCTCCGCATAGCGGGGGCTTCGCCTTTTAATCGCTGCTGAATGTTATCAGAAAGCGGAAGTATCCTGGAACAGACCCACTTTCAGATCGTTCGCGGTGTAGATCAGACGATCGTCAACCAGCACTTCACCATCCGCAAGTCCCATAATCAGACGACGGTTAACAATGCGCTTGAAGTGGATACGGTAGGTGACTTTTTTCGCGGTCGGCAGAACCTGACCGGTAAATTTCACTTCGCCAACGCCCAGCGCGCGGCCTTTGCCTTCGCCGCCCAGCCAGCCAAGATAGAACCCGACCAGCTGCCACATAGCATCCAGGCCCAGGCAGCCCGGCATCACCGGATCGCCGATAAAGTGGCAACCGAAGAACCACAGGTCAGGATTGATGTCGAGTTCTGCCTCAACATAACCTTTATCGTAGTTACCACCGGTTTCGGTCATTTTGATGACGCGGTCCATCATCAGCATGTTTGGTGCCGGTAACTGCGGGCCTTTCGCGCCGAACAGTTCACCACGACCAGAGGCAAGAAGATCTTCTTTTGTATAGGATTCGCGTTTATCTACCATGTTTTCAGTAAGCCTTATTTTAAGTTCGGGACGCAGGATAGCTAACACGTGTAAGCTGAACAAGTCCGATCAGTTAGAACTTGTCCCACCTAACCAGCGTAGCGGCCACGGAAAACGATGGCGAGTCTCTTGCTGGGTCGCCTGCGCTATCCGCTCCTGAATGGTTTGTCGCAGCGTCTGTCCTTCACCGTCCCACATCAGCTGGGTCAACATCGGCAGCGCTTCGGTAATATCGTCAATGGCCCAGATAGCAAACTGGTTGTCGGCAACGGCCTGACGTAGCTCGTGGTTCAGGCTGAGATGACGAACGTTGGCGGCAGGGATAATCACTCCCTGTTTGCCGGTTAAACCGCGCTGCTGACAGATAGTGAAGAAGCCTTCAATTTTCTCGTTCAGGCCGCCGACCGGCTGCACGCGACCAAACTGGTCGACGGAGCCGGTGATCGCGATGCTCTGATTTATCGGTACATTGGCCAGGGCGCTGATTAAGGCGCAGAGTTCCGCCATGGAGGCACTGTCGCCATCCACTTCACTGTAGGACTGCTCAAAGGTCAGCGAAGCAGTGAAGGGAAGCTGCTGCTCCAGCTCCAGCTCGGACATCAGAAAAGCCTGCATGATCATCATGCCTTTCGCATGAATGTTACCGCCCAGCTCGGCTTTACGTTCGACGTCGATAAATTCGCCATCGCCAATGTGCACGACGCAGCTGATGCGTGAAGGTTCACCGAACGCGCGTGGATGACCGGGGAATTCGATCACCGACAGGGCGTTGATCTGCCCGACGCATTCGCCTTCGGTTTCAATCAGGATCTGTTCCTGCAGGATTTCATCCTGCATACGCTCCGCCAGGTAGCCTTCACGCCATACCCGGCGCGCCAGCATGGTCTGCATCGCTTCGCCGGTAATCTCCTCGCCTTCACAGAAGGCGGCGGCTTCCCGCAGCTGGCGGGTTATCCATAGCGGACTGAGCGGCAGGGTCTCCTGATCGCCGGTATAGCGCGTTCCCTCATCGATCAGCAGAGGCCAGGCATCGGCTGCCGGGCCCGGCAGCTCCAGCTGCTGCGCATTCTGCCATACCCACTGGCACCAGGCCTTTAGCGTGTCGGCGTCAGCAAACTGCAGAGTGTCTTCATACTCGCTATAGATCGCCTGCGCAGCCAGCTCCGGCTCCATTTCCTGGAAATCGGCCAGCGATTCGCGTTCGCCCACCAGGATGATTTTCAGACTCAGCGGCATGGAGGGAATGCTGACCGGCAGCGGACGCGATTCATCCATAGAAAGCCAGTCAAAGCGCTGACGAGTCACCATATTTTTCAGACGCACCCACAGCAGCGGTTGCGCCAGCAGTGTACGTAGCGAAAGCACAAGCACGCCGCCGTTGGCCTGATGGACCAGCCCAGGCTGGAGGGTGATTGCACCGTTAAACTGGCGTACGCAGCCAAACAGCTGTTCCGCTTCTACCCAATCGGCCATCACGACCGGGGCAGTACTGGCGAAATTATCCTCAGCGCCCTGCGCCGGTGCGAGCGACACCTGAGCGTCGGTTACCTCATAGCGGACGCCGTAAAGCGGTGCGGCAGGCTCGTGCAGAGTCCGGGTTTCAGCCGCCAGCCATTGCAGATATTCCGGCTCTTCAGGGGCTTTCACCAGCATGAAGGAGGAGACTGCCGGCGTGTACAGCAGCTGCTCAAGCCCATAGAACAAACGCGGCTGCAGATCGCCCGAGAGGGAGGGGGCCGGATGGGAAAGTTCAGCTTGAGCAAACAGCGCCTGGTAAGCTTCCAGATCAGGCGCAAGGTCGGTTCGGGTCAGTTTCGTAATGGTCAAAGTCGCTGTTTTTTAGTTAGATGTAAAGCGCGCAATTATACCTGATGCCGCGACCGAGCACACGGAGGATTATGGTTACCCTGATGATTACCCGGTCGCAGACTTCACGAATAATGATTTATATTCAGCACATCAGAAAAAAACTGATATCCTGAAATGAGTTACACGGTCACATTGAGATCGCAATGAAATATCAACAACTGGAAAATCTTGAAAGCGGCTGGAAATGGAAATATCTGGTAAAGAAGCACCGGGAAGGTGAGCTGATTACCCGCTACATTGAGGCCAGCGCTGCGCAAGCTGCGGTAGATGACTTGCTGACGCTCGAGAATGAACCTGTGCTGGTGCATGCCTGGATTGAGCAGCATATGAATCCGGCGCTGATGAACCGCATGAAGCAGACTATCCGCGCGCGACGGAAACGCCATTTTAACGCTGAGCATCAGCATACGCGTAAGAAGTCTATCGACCTTGAGTTTGTCGTTTGGCAGCGTCTTGCTGGCCTGGCGCAGCGGCGGGGCAAAACCTTGTCTGAAACCATCGTCCAGCTGATTGAAGATGCCGAGCACAAAGAGAAATATGCCAGCAAAATGTCGAGCCTGAAGCACGATCTGCAGGTACTGTTAGGGAAAGAATAGCCAGGTAGGATCGTCGACCCGCCTGCTGGTGGTTGCCCTGGCCGGGGGCTGCTTCACAGCTCTCAGCCGCTGAAGTGGGCGAGAGGGCATAAAAAAAACCCGCCGAAGCGGGTTTTTTTATCGGTTATAACTTAAGCCGCCGGCTGAGTTACAACTTCTTTGTAGCCTTTAACTTCGATCTCTACACGACGATCCGGAGCCAGGCAATCGATCAGGGCAGCGCGAGCTTTCACGTTGTCACAGGTGTTGCCAGTAACCGGGTTGGATTCACCCATGCCGCGAGCGGAGATTTTGCCAGCCGGGATGCCTTTAGCAACCAGGTAGTCAACAACGGACTGAGCACGTTTCTCAGACAGCTGCTGGTTGTAAGCTTCGGAACCGATGCGGTCGGTGTAGCCCAGAACAACAGCGGAACCGTCTTTCGGATCCATGTTGCTCAGCTGAGTGTACAGCTGATCCAGAGCCTGCTGACCTTCCGGTTTCAGGGTAGCTTTGTTGAAGTTGAACAGAACGTCAGACTTCAGGGTGAAGTGCTTGGTAGCCACTTCCGGAGCCGGAGCCGGAGCCGGAGCAACAACCGGTGCAGCATCTTCCTGACCGAAGCGGTAGGAAACGCCCAGGCTCAGCATGCCGTTATCAGGACGGGTACCCACAGTGCCCGCGTCGCCGATGTTGTTAACCCACTGGTATTCCAGACGGGTAGCGATGTCACGAGTAACAGCCCACTCTACGCCGCCAGCAAATACTGGGGAAACGCCAGTGTCGTGTTCGCTACGGGAAACGCCGGTAGAAGCGTAGTTGCCTTTGGAGTCAGCGCGCCAAACCATGCCGCCCAGACGGGTGTAGATGTCCAGATCGTCAGTGATCGGGTAACCCAGTTTAGCGGTCAGCTGAACGCCCTGAGCTTTGAAAGCACCGTTGTCAACGCTGCCTTTATATGCCATACGGCCCAGCCAGTCATAACCCATTTCGAAACCGAGGTACGGGTTAACCTGGTAACCACCGAACGCACCAGCACCAAGCTGATCGTTACGGGTCGGACCGTTGTTGTTCTGGAAACCGTTACCGTAGAAACCGGTGTCGTGATACTGGGACCAACCCAGTTTACCACCTGCATACCAGGTGTTATCTTTCGGAGCGGCCTGCGCTACGGTAGCGAAGCCAGCCAGTGCCACTGCAATCGCGATAGCTGTCTTTTTCATTTTTTGCGCCTCATTATCATCCAAAATTCGCCATGAAGTTACAAAAGACCTCACGGTTAAATCCTTCACCGGGGGCGTGACTTGTTGTTAACTATGCTGATACATGCAGCGTAAGCCGATCACCCCTGGCGATGTAAAGTCTACAACTTAGTTCGAAACTTACAAGTGTGAACTCTGTCAGGCATATGAAAAAAAAGGGTTGTGTACACAATATTTAACAAATATGGTTGATTTTCGTACACGAAAAAAAGACAGAAATCCCCGTGTGGCAGGCATTCCGCGAAAAAGACCATAAAAAACGCTGTACCTTTCCCAGCGGTAAAAAAAATTCCAGGAATAATCCTAATTTCACTCAATGATACAAATTTGAGTGAATTTTTAGCCCGCTGAGTTGTCTGCCGAGCGTGCCCTGATTTCGCACCGGGCGCATGATGAATCCCATCGCGGACCCTACCTGGGCAGCGTTAACGAGACGTTCATGTTCGTCAGCGGTTAACTCCTCCGCCAGCCAGCAGATAACCACACTATAATTACCCGTGCGCAGGGCACGGATCATTGAGTCTATGGTATGGCAGGGAGAGAGCTGGCTAATTTGCATGACCTTGGACAGCGGCAGACCGGCGGACTGAACCCATTCGCGGCTGAGCTTTTGTTGCGGCGTGAGCCACAGCTGCCAGCGCGACTGTTGACCCAGCTGCTGTAATAAAGGTAGCAGCAATAACTGCGTCATCATGGGTTGATCTTCACGATAGACAATTTCACTGATCAGCCCATTGGTGTTCTGTTCGCCAGAACGATGAGCGTAGTGGCCTGCCGGAGCAGAAGCCTGTGCTGAACGGTTTGCGTGAGCTGAAGTAAACATAGTCTATCCCGCCTTTAGTTACTGTATGCATATACAGTATCTTCGCCAGGGGAAAAGATCAACCGCAATTTGCCATTTTGCTGCCGGGAATTTAATCGCTTCTCGTGGTTCCTTATCTGTCAAAAGAAGCCCCTGCATTATCCAATCCTTAACGCGCGCTAATGGTTTCATTTCTCCCTGTCGATTGCTGCAACGCTTGCGATTTTCTGAAAGCGTCTCGCAAAACCGCATTCTGGTGAAAAAGTCGGCGAAAATCATCTTGCTGCTGCCCGGGAAGTCCCTTATGTTTTCTCTTAGCGGATCCGTTAACAACTTAAGTTTAATTACATGATTAACAAAGGAATGATCATGAGAAAACTAGTTTGTCCGCGGCTCCCGCAATTTCAGGCCTGCGTCTCACCGCTGGGTCAACTGCATACTCGTCCGCTCTTTGGCGGCTACAGCCTGGCTATTGATGATACGGTGTTTGCGATGGTGGCCGAGGGGAACATTTATCTGAAGGCCTGCGAGCAGAGCGCTGCTTATCGGGTGGAACATCGTAATCCTCTGTTAACGCTGCGCCGACACGGCCGCATAGTGCCGCTGAAGTATTATCAAATTGACGACACTTTATGGCGCGATGAGCAGCAGCTTTTTCGGCTATCGCTACTGTCGTGGCAGAGTGCGCAGCGCGAAAAGAACTGCCGACGGGCGTCGGGCCGCCTGAAGGATTTACCCAATATCAGCTTTCATATGGAATTGCAGCTGATTCACGCGGGCATACCGGACGTTAGGACGTTGCGGGAAGTTGGTGCGCAGGAGGCATGGCTGAGGCTACGCGTAAATAATGCTTCTTTATCGCTGAGCGTATTGCTGGCGCTGGAGGGGGCGATTGCCGGGGTACATGCCGCCGCGCTCCCGACGCCACGGCGTCAGGAGCTTCTCGAATGGGCGGCTACCCGGTAGCGGAAAAGCCTTGTTATTCGGTTTGGGCGTGGACCCGTTGCTGCAGGCGGCAGATTTCAGGCAGCAGCGCCAGCAGCAGGCCAATCTGCTGTAAGACCAAGGGTTCCTTACTGTCCGCGCGCGGTTCCAGATGATGGATCCGGCTTTGCAGGCTGTTCAAAGCCTGTTGCACCCGCTGTTCATCCGCGGGGGTATGGTGCAAGGCGTCATCCACATAACAGACTGCATCATCCAGCAGGGCGAGGATTTCCGGCGTGGACAGTTTTTCCCGATGCGCGCCAAGAGCGGAGATGTAGCTGGTGAACGTGTGGTTAAGGCATAGCAGACGAAAGGCGGTTTCTCGCTGGGTGGCATC
This sequence comes from Klebsiella sp. 10, assembly GCF_018223925.1. Classification (NCBI taxonomy): domain Bacteria; kingdom Pseudomonadati; phylum Pseudomonadota; class Gammaproteobacteria; order Enterobacterales; family Enterobacteriaceae; genus Klebsiella; species Klebsiella sp. 10. The sequence continues at coordinate 5,720 of NZ_JAGRRB010000009.1, read as the reverse complement.
CGCGCGTGGTTCAGTCGATAAGTTCGAGACGACGGAGGCCAGCTCAGCATCACGGTTGTAGGCGTCACGACGCGCGACACGGTAGGCCAGCCGGTTGTCGCGGCCCTGATGATACTGCTCCAGAATCGCGTCCAGATAGCGGCAGTTCGCGTTCATTGCCCGGTCCAGCACCCGCGGCAGGTTGCGGAATTTCCAGTCCGGCCAGATGAAGCTGACCGCTGCCCAGGCGATGGCGCAGCCGATCAGCGTATCAATGATACGCGGCAGCGCGACTTCAAAGCCCTCGCCCAGCAGGTTAAAGCACAGCAGCACCAGCAGCGTAATAAACATCGTGGCATGGGCGTACTGCACGTTACGGAAGGCAAAAAACAGCACGCCGGTCAGGACGATCAACAGCAGTTGCCCTTCAACAGAGGGAACCAGCAGCAGGACCGGCAGGCCGATCGCCACCCCAACCAGCGTGCCGATAATCCTTAGCGCCAGGCGATGGCGGGTGGCGTTATAGTTCGGCTGACAGACGAACAGGCTGGTTAGCAGGATCCAGTAGCCATGCTGGAGCCCGGTAAACTGGATAAAGGCATAGCCGGCGCAGAGCACCAACGACATACGTACTGCGTGGCGGAAAAGGGCCGACTCTGGCGACATATTGCGCTGCAGGCGCAGCCAGATATCGCTCAGACCGCCAAGTCTGTCGTCGGCCAGCAGCGTCTCGGTATTACTCCCGGCAGGCGCGGTGGTTTGCACTGATTCAATGGTGGCCAGCTGAGCATCGATAGCGCGCAGGTTATTCAGTAAATACCCGAGGGCGTTGAGCTGCTCGTCGGATGCGCCGCCGGCGCGCACGCGCTCAAGTGCCGCATCGAGATGCATGAACGCCCGTTCAAAATGGGCATCATGCTGATAGGGTTCGCGTAACAGAATCGCCCGCGACAGTTTCTGGCAGGCCTGCGCCTGCATCGAAAGCATTCGCTGGAAACGGAACATCACATCGCTATAGCGAAATTGATCGCGTAGGGTTTGATACTGAATATGCGATGAGCTGGCGCGTTCATGAATATCCTGGGCCACAAAGTAGTACTGCAGGGTGCGGCGGGTTCCGCGCTGGCCCCGATCGCCTCGCAGTCGGGTTAGCAGCGAGACCTTGGTTTGGTTAAGCGTAGCTACCAGCTGGCCATTAGCGAGCGCCAGATCGTACAGCGGCGCCTGGCTCTCATCCTCAAGGTCAGGATCAAACAGCCGGGATTTGAGCTCAAGATAGCGGGCCAGCTGCTCATAGCTACGCGCCAGGTTGTCCTGCAATGGACGAATCGGAAAGATCAGGTGCCCGGACAGCGTCAGCAGGTTGTACCACACTGCCCCCGCCAGCAGGAACAACGGCTGCAGATACCAATGATCGTACAGCGTGACGCCGAGCATGGTGTAGATGGCGATAAGCAGGGCGCCGAAGGCAATGGTCGCATAGCGCTGACCGAGGCCGCCAAGCAAAATAAAGCCGATGGTAGACACGGTCAAACCAAGGGCAAACAGCGGCGGCCACGGAAACAGCAGCTCCACGGAGGCGGAGGCGATAAAAAAGCAAACCAGAGTAATGGCAAGATTACGCAGACGGCCGGCCAGACGGTCGTCAAGGTCGGTCAGAGCCGCAGCCACGACGCCGAGGGTGAGGGGGATGGTCAGTTTGACTTCGCCGATCCACCAGGGAAACAGCGTTGTGCCGCAGAGCGCGATAAAAATTCGTACGTTATAAAGCCAGGCGCTGTTCCAGGTGTAGCGGCGTAGCAGGGGGCTAATCATGTCCGTGTTCCGTTCGGTTACTGAAAGCGACGACGCGCATTGGCTTCACGCGCAGCACGCGCGGTTTCCACAGAAACGACCCGGCGACCCACCGGCCAGAGGGCGATGGCGGCGATTTTGAAATTCGCGATCCCCACCGGGATGCCTATGATAGTCAGGCACTGAGCTATACCGCTGAAAATGTGCATCAGGCAGAGCCACCAGCCGAAAAAAATGAACCACAGAATGTTCAGAACGGTACCGCCGGCGTTCAGTAGACCGTTTTTGCGCCCCGGCTCGAGCTCGTCAACATGAATCGCCTCGTTACCGTAGGGAAATAACGAAAGGCGAGTGATTTCCCAGCAGGAACGAGTCAGCGGCAGCGTGACAATCAGAATGATGCTGACCAGGGTGGCGAGTAGCCAGCCTAGAGTGGTGGCGAAACCGCCAAGGATAAAGTTCAAAATATTCAGAATGGTACGCATAAAGCCTCGGTTTTGCCCGGTGGATAATAAGACCTGATGATTGTAACGTTTTTTTGCGCTGGAGCACCTGGTCCGGGGCGGTTAAACTGAAAAACAATCCACCCTGATTGAAAATCGACATTATATGGAACTTAAAGCGACAACATTGGGCAAACGCATGGCTCAGCACCCTTATGATCGGGTGCAGCTACTGAACGCCGGGGTAAAAGTTTCCGGCGATCGTCATGAGTATCTTATACCTTTCAATCAGTTATTGTCAGTGCATTGTAAGCGCGGTCTGGTCTGGGGCGAACTGGAGTTTGTGCTACCGGACGGGAAAGTCGTGCGTTTGCACGGTACCGAGTGGAGCGAAACGCAGCGCTTTTATCATCATTTACACACACTCTGGCAGCAGTGGAGCACGGAGATGAGCAATATCGCCGCCGGCGTGCTGAAGCAGCAGCTGGCGACGATCGAGCACACTCGCGCAGAAGGCAAGTGGCTAACCCGTCAGCAGGTGGCGGATGTTCAGGATAATATACGCCATGCGTTGACTGGTTTGCCGATGCCCACCAGTCGGCTTGATGCCTTTGATAACTGCCGGGAGCTGTGGCGGGAGTGTCAGCGCTGGTTAGGCGATATTGAAGCGACGCGTCTGGCCCATAACCAGGCCTTTACCGAGGCGATGCTGGAGCAATATCGCGAATTTTTTGATAGCGTTGAGTCGTCCCCGCTCAATGCGTCACAAGCGCGTGCGGTAGTGAACGGCGAGCGCTCCCTGCTGGTGCTGGCGGGAGCGGGCAGCGGTAAAACCTCGGTACTGGTGGCGCGAGCGGGCTGGCTGCTGGCGCGGGGAGAAGCCGCGGCAGATCAAATTTTGCTGCTGGCATTCGGCCGCCAGGCGGCGCAGGAAATGGATGAGCGGATCCGCGAGCGTCTGGCATCAGATGATATTACCGCGCGTACTTTCCATTCGCTGGCGTTGCATATTATTCAGCAGGGCAGCAAAAAAGTGCCCACTATCAGTAAGCTGGAAAGCGATACTGCGGCCCGCCACGCATTGCTGCTGAAAAGCTGGCAAAAGCAGTGCCAGGAGAAAAAAGCGCAGGCGAAAGGTTGGCGCCTGTGGCTGGAAGAAGAGATGGGCTGGCAACTGCCGGAGGGGGACTTCTGGCAGGACAAAAAGGTGCAGCGGCGGATGGCCAGCCGGCTTGACCGCTGGGTGAGCCTGATGCGCATGCACGGCGGCTCCCAGGCGGAGATGATTGCCGGGGCGCCGGAAGCGGTACGCGACCTGTTCAGTAAACGGGTGAAGCTGATGTCGCCTCTGATGAAAGACTGGAAGGCGGCGCTCAAGGCCGAGAATGCGGTCGATTTTTCCGGCCTGATCCATCAGGCGGTCAATATTCTCGATAAAGGCCGCTTCGTCAGCCCATGGAAACACATTCTGGTGGATGAATTTCAAGATATTTCGCCGCAGCGAGCCTCGCTGTTGGCCGCGTTACGCCGGCAGAATAGCCAAACCACGCTCTTTGCCGTCGGGGATGACTGGCAGGCGATCTACCGGTTCAGCGGGGCGCAGGTTTCTCTGACCACCGCATTCAACCACTACTTTGGCGAAGGGGATTGCTGTGCGCTGGATACCACCTATCGCTTTAACGGGCGTATCGGCGAAATAGCCAATGGCTTTATCCAGCAAAATCCGCATCAGTTAAGCAAACCGCTGAACAGCCTTATGGCAGGTGATAAAAAGGCCGTCACGCTGTTAGCCGACGACAAGCTGGACGATCTTCTGGATAAGCTGAGCGGTTACGTTAAGCCCGAGCAGCGCATCCTGCTGCTTGCCCGTTATCACCATCTGAAGCCTGAGGCGCTCAACAAAGCGGCGACGCGCTGGCCGCACCTGCAGCTTGATTTTATGACGATTCATGCCAGCAAAGGTCAGCAGGCTGACTTTGTCATTGTGTTGGGACTACAGGATGGGGAGGATGCGTTTCCGGCCCCGGCGCGCGAGTCGATTATGGAGCAGGCGCTCCTGCCGCAGCCGGAAGATTTTCCGGATGCGGAGGAGCGTAGACTGTTGTACGTGGCGCTCACCCGCGCTCGTCACCGGGTATGGCTGTTATTTAACAAGGCGCAACCTTCGCCGTTTGTCGAGATCCTGCAGGCGCTGGATGTGCCCGTGGCCAGGAAGCCGTAATCGCGGCTCGATTATTTCAGGCGCTCGGCAAGATAGCGTGGATAATCCGGGATCAGAATATCTAGCGGTTGACCGAAGTGCGGCGACTGGATAATAAAGTCAGCGGTGGAGACGTTAGTGGCGACCGGAATGTTCCAGACGGTGGCCAGGCGCAGCAACGCTTTGACATCCGGGTCGTGGGGAACGGCGTTCAGCGGATCCCAGAAGAAGATCAGCACGTCGATTTTGCCTTCTGAAATGAGGGCACCCACCTGCTGGTCGCCGCCCATCGGACCGCTCAGCATGGCATTAACCTCCAGGCCGGTAGCCCGGGAGACGAGATTACCGGTAGTGCCGGTAGCATACAAAATATGTTGCGCCAGCAGCGCCTGATGGCGAGCAACCCATTTCATCAGCATATCTTTGCAGTGATCGTGAGCCACCAGCGCGATATGTTTTTGCGCAGGCAGGGTACGTGTTGTCAGTTCCATATTTTCATTCCACATTTTGACCTGCAAACAGATTACTGAATGTGGCTGTCGCTGCAAGCATCGGGGATGAAAATTTTGCTGAATCTGTGGGTTAGGCTGGATGGCCCCCTGCTGCGGATTAGCATACACTTAGGTGAAATAGCAGGAGGAAACCATGAAAGAGAATGATATTGCTGGCATCCTGACCTCGACACGGACGATTGCGCTGGTCGGAGCCAGCGACAAGCCTGACCGTCCGAGCTACCGGGTCATGAAGTATCTGCTGGATCAGGGGTATCACGTTATCCCGGTTTCGCCGAAGGTGGCGGGCAAGACGCTGCTGGGACAACAGGGGTATGCGACGCTCGCCGACGTTCCGGAAAAGGTCGACATGGTTGATGTCTTCCGTAATTCAGAAGCGGCGTGGGGCGTAGCGCAGGAGGCGATAGCCATCGGCGCGAAAACGCTATGGCTGCAGCTGGGGGTGATCAATGAGCAGGCTGCGGTGCTGGCCAGGGAAGCCGGATTGAGCGTAGTGATGGATCGCTGCCCGGCCATTGAACTACCGCGACTAGGGTTGGCGAAATAAAATAAAACCCCGCGTTAGCGGGGTTTTTTATTCCCTTCTTTTAAGGAGTAATTGCGGGTGATTTATTTCTGTTAGCGAAACGTTTCGTTATTCGCTTTATAATTCTGTGGTTAAAAATAACCTTATCGAAGATGGTGTTTTTATTTCATTGCGATGACCATATTAATTATGCGGTTTAATAAAAAACGGTCTAATGCGATCTTGTTTTCTTATATAGTTAGGCATGTTTTAAATAAGGTTATTAC